>DDPO01000022.1 GCA_002342225.1 Bdellovibrionaceae bacterium UBA2466
CTGAACTAGAGTTTTGCATTCAGCGAACTTAACTTAAAAGATCAGTAAATACAAGTATTTAAACCATCCAAACAAGATGCAAGTCCAGGCCTGTGATAACGACTTGCCAATGGCGCAGTGCTATAGCATGGTGAGTCAACTAATTTGGTCTAACGACTTATGAAGGAGAACATTATGAGAGCAATCGGTTTAGTGGTGTTGTTGGTCGCGAGTAGCGCTATGGCAACTCCAGTGGCAGAGTCCTTTAACGAGGAATTGGGAATTCATCAATTCATCGAAGAGATTGAAACTCCAAAGGACTTCGAAAAGAATTTAAACAAACCGATGATGCCTCGAAGCGAAATCGATCTTACTGAAGTTGAAGTTCTGTTTGATCAACTCGTGAATCTTGGAAAAAAAATGTGGGCGCTTGTTGAGAACAACAAGCCAGTCGTGAACGTGAGCTACATGTACGCTAATGCTCTTCCAAAAGGTGTTAGAAGTTCTGAGGAACTAGATAACTTCTCAGATCTGCAGCATGTCTCTTACCGTGTGTACGGTCAGAATCTCTACGGTATGAATGTTTACGATTTGACCTATTCTTTAGTGCATCGTTATGGTGGCAGTTATCAAGGAAGAGGAAAGTTCTTGGACAGTGTTGCAGTTGTTCCGTCTCATCTTGAAGTTCTGTGGGGCTATAACGTGAACTATAACGTAGAAAAAGTTTCAGTTGTAAACACCGGAACGCGAGAAAATCCGGTCGGAGCTATTTTGCTAGAAACTAATTTTAAAGTTTCGACGGTCATTAAATCTTCCGAGTCCCACTCGGTGTACGATTTCCGTGGCGACAATGCGAAAGTAACTGCGGTTCAACACTAAAAGTTAGTCTATAGAAAATGAGAAGGGCCAGCTCTCTTTCAAGAGAACTGGCCCTTTTTTTTGAGATTTAATCTCGCAATTAAGCGCGGTTAAAGCTCAAAGTGTGTAGCATCGCTGTGGGAGGTTGCATGGTGTTCATGAACATCACAACGATAGGAATGATCACGATCAAGGCTTGAACTACAGGAACGAACTGAGGAGCCATCACTGCGATGTAAGGCAATGATTGGTTCAAGATCGCTAGCACAGTGTTCAGGTCCAAGGTTCCTTGTTGCAAGTTTCCTGCAAACAATGCCATTAACTGAAGCGCAAGTGTAAATGAGCTCAGGTTTCCGCTTGTTTGTGGAATAGCTGCGAAAATTGCGTTAATCGCATTGATCGCATTGGTGATGTCTTGAGGATTAACAGCTCCGCGAGCTGGGCTTGCGGGAACTTGAATTTTTCCTTCTTCAACTAACTTAATTAAAAGTTTTTGAAGTTCAACATACGATACTGGCGGTGGCTTTGGTTTGGAAGGCTTTGGTTTGGGTTTACCTTTCGCTCCAGCATACCCGCTAAGTTCAGTGACATTGGTTAAAGTGTCTAAAGCTTCTTCTTCAGACATACCTGAGTGATACTCTCGGCCGCAAGCAGCCAATAGGATCAAGCCAATAGAAAAGACAGCAACAGTCTTGTTAAACATACGGATTCCTCCATTTTTTATTGTTAAGTGATTGGTTGTTTCCACGGGAGGTCAACGTACAGCAGCAGCGTTACAAGACTCAGTGTGTCATAAGTTTGTGCGCTTCTGTTCAAGAATTGGTGAAATACTTGGGGAACCATTGAGAGAAAACGCTCACAATTGAAATGGCTCGAAGGGACTTTGCCACTGAAACCGAACCAGAGTAAAAGAGATTTATGTCAAAATTTTTAAGCCCTTTCCCTGATTTTGCTGAAATTGAAACAATCCTTACGCCTGAACAGCTCCAAGTTCAAACGAGTGTTCGTAACTTTGTTCAAAAAGAGATCGAACCTATCGTTGTTGAGGCTAATCGAAATGAAATTTTTCCTGAATCGATTATTTCAAAAATGGGTTCCATGGGCCTATTGGGTTCTTTCCTCTCTGGATATGGTTTGCCCGCGATGGACATGATTAGTTACGGACTTGTCATGAAAGAGCTCGAGCGTTGTGACTCTGGAATCAGAAGTGCTGCTTCTGTACAAGGGGCTTTGGTTATGTTCCCGATACACCAATTTGGGAGTGAAGAACAGAAAGCTTATTGGTTACCCAAACTCGCAAAAGGTGAAAGTGTAGGGTGCTTTGGTCTCAGTGAATCTGAAGGAGGGTCTGACCCAGGGGCTATGAAAACTCTGGCTCAGGACAAAGGGGACCATTATTTATTGTCTGGATCAAAGATGTGGATCACCAATGGTAGTTTGGCTGATGTCGCAGTAGTTTGGGCCAAAACTGAAGATGGTATCCGAGGATTTTTGGTTCCTCTACACCTCCCGGGGGTGAAAGTTGTTCCCATGAGAAACAAACTCTCCCTAAGAGCGTCGAATACATCGGAGCTTATTTTTGAACAGGTTAAACTCTCAAAAAATACTCTTCTTCCCAACACTCGAGGACTAAAATCTGCTCTGCAGTGTTTAAATCAAGCGCGATTCGGGATTTCTTGGGGAGTAATTGGAGCCGCTGAGGCTTGTTATATTGAAGCCTTGAATTTTGCGAATAACAGAGTCCTTTTCAAAAAATCACTCACTTCTTTCCAGTTGGTTCAAAGAAAATTTGCGATCATGGCTACTCAAATCACACAAGCACAGCTTTTAGTCTTTAGGCTTTCTCAAATCAAAGAGCAGAAAAGTCTTGAACCTGCTCAAGTTAGTATGGCCAAACAAGTTTGTGTAGAAATGGCTCTGAATGTAACTCGAACTTGTCGAGACATTTTAGGGGCCAATGGAATTATGGATGAGTTCAAGACGATGAGGCACATGGTAAACTTAGAGACCGTTTATACCTATGAAGGTACTAATGATATCCATCTTTTGATTTTAGGTCAGGAAATTACGGGCGTCGGAGCTTTAGGATAATTCGAATTGTTAATTTACTTGAAATTCTAATGCATAGTATTTTTCATTCAATCTGTATCTAATTTCTAGGTTGGTAAGATACTCATAGCAAGCAGGTGTATTATTAAGTTTAGACCAATCGTGGTCAAAAGTGTTGCCATCAGAGGAAGCTGGGCATTGTGGTGGAGTGTTTCTGTTTTTAAATTTAACAGTGAACTCTGATACCGACGGAGCCAGCACTCGAGAAGTTCCAGAACTGAGATCTTGGGCGGTCAAAGCCCCTTCATTAATCCAAATTTTAGTCATTTCGACTTTGTGAATACTATCTCCAGCAGCAAAGGTCAGTTGAAAATTAGAGGGAGCGATATAAGTTGGACTAGAAGCATCTGTGTTTGAGTTTGTGACGTAAGTAAAAGAGCTCACCAAATTGGGGCCTGCTGGGTTAGCAGGATCGGGGACGGTGTTAACACTTTTTACTTTGGCTAATTCGGTTACTTGGATTCTCGAAATTGCATGATAATCCCCTACAGCAGGAAGGGGAGCAAACGGACGTGCAGGGTTAAATACAAAATTCGTGTCAGCAGTCCCACTAATTCCTACGAAGCTCGTTCCAGGTTCAAGAGTGAATACTCTTGCAACGCTCGTAACCAAATAAAGACTGTCAGATGTTGAGTTAGTGCCTGAACTAGCCACATAAAATCCAGGTCCTACACTATTAAAAGCTGTGTTGGGAACGTGAAACCGTAATTTACTAAACCCCTTGGTTCCATTGAAGCGACTTTTAAAGTACTGTGAAACTTCTTGAGCTTGACTTGCTTCGCTAAGAGATTTTGCTTGGCCTTTTTGCTGGCTCGTCAAAATTGACAGCGCTTTGACTCCAATCATTAGCACTACAGCACCAAGAATCAACCCTACGAGGAGTTCAATGAGGCTAAAACCTTTCTTAGATTTGGAGTAAATTGATGACATAGGCACTAAACTAACAGGGGTTGGGACCTTTGCCTGTTGTGATAGCGATAGCGGTTGGAAGAATTGAAACTTGTTCCATCGAGTCGAGGGTCACGATGTTAAGAGTTCGAAAAACAGTTCCATCCGAACGAAGTAAAAGCCAATAAACATTATCGTAAGC
>DDPO01000019.1 GCA_002342225.1 Bdellovibrionaceae bacterium UBA2466
TCCGAGAAACTCAAGAAGAGGTTGGGATTCAAGTCAATCAAGCTATTTTATGTGGGATCTATTCCGACCCTAAACTCACCGTGACTCAGGACGTGCTTTTTCCGGAAAACTATCATGGGCAGTTTGTCGTAGCTCTCTTTAAAGTACTTTCTTATGAGGGGAAAATTAACCCTAACAATGAAGTGGATGATTGGGATTGGTTTAGTCCAGATAATTTGCCCGACCCTATGTTGAAATCGCATCCCATTCGGGCCGTCGATGCTTTTCATTTTAACGGCAAGGTTTTTGTTCGCTAAGGAGATTTTATGTCACAATATCAAGAGCGTCCTCGGCCAGTTGTCTCTGCAGTGATTTTGAATAAGCAAAATGAAGTCCTTCTTACTTTAAGATCTGACAAAGTATGGTGGCCCGGAAAGTGGTGCTTGCCGGGAGGTCATTTGAAAGGCGGACAGGATTGGTTAGCGGCTGTCCAAGAAGAAGTGAGTGAAGAGGTGGGTTTGCAAGTTGTTAAAGCGGAACTTTCCGGAATCTATTCCGATCCCAAATTGAATCAGCTGTATGAGCCCAAACTGGGCAAGACGTTGAGTTTTGTAGCTGCCACTTTTTTGATCCGTGATTACCGTGGAGAAGTGAAACTCAACGAAGAGTGTGCCGAGTTTGGTTGGTTTTCCGTCGATAAACTACCCGAAGGTATTTTTGCTTCCGAAAAAATCAAAATATCAGATGCTCTTCGCTTTGAAGGACAAACTTTTGTTAGATAGATTCTACGGAAGTTTCGTCTTTTCCTTTAAAAACCGTCAGAGAAAGAACGAGAAAGAGCACGGCTCCACCTAAAGTTCCAAAAAGTTGGGCCAGCTGTAACTTGTGCAAAGCCCATTCGATAGGCACTTTGCAATTTAAGGCCATTTCAATAGGTGGTGTGAAATACCAAGCAATGGCTTTAGGGGCGAGCCAGCTTGTGGCCAATCCGCCCAACACACTTCCAATCGCTACCATGCGAATCGTTTTTTTCATGTTTAAAAGTCCTTTTGGCCCTTATTTTAGGGGTTAAAAAATCGTTTAAGGAGCCCAACGATAAGCCGGGTTCTGTCAGAGTTTCCTCTTGGCCATCATTCATCTAGCTCTTTTGTTACCAAAAGAGTCAAGCGATCTACCTGGAAGTCATTTGGGCAAGCGACCCAAAGCTCTTGAAGTGAATCAAGATACGCTTCACTGTTTGATCTTGCATCCCGTAGAGCTTGCCTGTTTTCACTACAGCAGCTTTAGCTATTGCTAGCCCACCTTTTTACTTTGCCAAGGTAAAAAGTATCGCCCTGTACATCCTCTCTGTTGCGCTGGTCCGCAGTTTTTACACTGGACGGGTGTTACCCGCTACGGTGCTTTATAATGCCCGGACTTTCCTCGGGTGCTTTTAAGGGCACACGCGATAGCCTGTTGGGCTCCTTATTGCCCAACCTTATAACCTTTTTTAAGTGAAAACTTAACTCATTTTTACATTGACTAACTCATTAAATTTTTTAAAGTTTGGGCTTCTAAAAGGGGTCAACATGGCAATAGAAAAAGGGCTTCAATATACAAAAGAGCACGAATGGGTGCTCATCGAGGACAATATCGCAACTATTGGAATTACCGATTTTGCGCAAGAGTCTTTGGGGGACATTACTTATGTTCAGCTTCCCAAAGAAGGGGAGAGTATCAATAAGAATGATACTTTTGGTGTAGTAGAGTCAGTGAAAGCAGTCAGTGATCTCTATGCTCCCGTTTCTGGTCGAGTAGTCGAAGTTAATCAGCCTTTATTAGAGGCTCCCGAGCTCATCAATGAAGACCCTTACCACGAAGGGTGGATGTTGAAAGTGGAAATGCAAGGGGAAGTCGAGCAAGAGGACTTGATGTCCGCAGATGAGTACAAAGACTACGTAGAAGAAAATTCTTAAAGGTCTCTTTTGTCTTACCAAATTGACAACCAGCTTTCTCGGTGGGGGAGTTCTTCTCGGGTTTCCTCGCACTGGACCTCGCAATTTTCCAGTCAATGGTACTTGCTTGCGTTGTTCGTCTTAGTAGGGGTTCACTTCGTTCTTTCTTCTATTTTGCCCCCAACAGAGGACGAACTTTATTATTGGGCATGGTCTCAAAACTTAAGTTTGAGCTTTTATGATCACCCCCCGATGGTGGCTCTGCTCATTCGAATATCCACGAGTATTTTCGGTAATACGCTTTTTGGTATCCGGTTCTTTGCTACACTGATTCATTTTATTATCTTTGTATTGATCGCTCGGATTACGCCCGGAAAAAAAGTATTGGGATTGGTTTTACTCACACCGCTTGTTCTTTATGGGGCCGTTTTAATGACCCCCGATGTTCCTTTGCTCTTGTTCTGGACGCTCTATTTGTTGTGGTTAGTTTCAGTGAACAAAGCTTTTTCGCCTTGGGGTGATGACCCTATTTCCAGAGTCTATCGATCAACTCCCGTGCACTGGGAAAAATGGGTTTTGGGGGGATTTCTATTAGGGCTCGGGCTTTTGAGTAAATACTCAATGGTTTTAGCTCTGCCATGCACAATCTTAGTGCTTTGGACCAAGTATCGATTAGCTTCTTGGTACCGCGGAGTCGCCATTCTGTGTGTTGTCGCTTTTGTAGTCGCTTCGCCGATTTTAATTTTTAATTTTAAATACCATTTTGATCCTTTGAAGTTTCAGTGGGCTCATAGTTTGGCCGATCGCACGGGAGTTTTTGGCGAGTTTATGGGGGGGCAAATCGCCCTATTGGGTGCCCTACCATTACTTATGCTCGGATGGGTTTTGCTAAGAAAGAGTGATATTGGGTCAAACCCTATTTTCCATGTCTGCTTTCACTGCTTCTTATTCCCATTTTTGTTCTCCCTCTTTCAAGCGGCTAAAACTCATGTTGAGGCCAACTGGGCTATTATGAGTTATGTGGCTTTTTGGCCCTTAGCTCAGTATTTGGTCAACCAAAACTCGATTCGATTCGTTGAGTATTTGATTCTCTGCTTAGGATTTTTACCTCCCTTGTTGGTGAGTGGTCTGATTGCTGTCCATTTGGTGCATCCTCTAAAATGGGTTCCGCCTGAAAAGGACCGTCTTGCTAAGTTTGAAAGTCTGTACGAAACAATGAATCTCGTTAAGCGTGATCTCGAAGAAAATGGTAGAGCTGAGGACCGACTTTTTCTTCCGACCTACCAGCTGACCTCGTATTTTAAGTACTTAGGGTTTAAAGCAGACCAACTATTCCCCTTGGGTAGAGCGAGTCAATTTACCTTAGAGCCCGTGAATGCATGTGAATTGGAAAGTGTCACGGTGCTAAGTGAAACAAAAGAGGGTAACTACGAACTCTTGAATTGTTTCCCTCAAAAACAAATCCTGAAAGAGTATTCTGTTGAAGTGAGAGGTAAAGTGGTAGCTCAATTTTATTTAATCGAGTACTTCCGCGATCTATGAAGAACCAATACCTCTGGACGATTGCTATTTTTCTAGTTGTCATTGAGTTGTTCTCTGTCCTTCCGCCTAAAAATGAAAACTTCAACAACGAAAGAGATTTTGAACGCCAAGATATTGCTCGAGGTGTGATTCATGTTCACTCTGTGTTTTCGGATGGTGGAGGAAGCCCAAGAGACATTGCTGATGCTGCTTCTGAAGCCGGGCTCGATTTTGTAGTATTGACCGATCACAACACCGACGAGGCTAAGAAAAGAGGGTTTGAAAAAAACTATGGGAAAACCGACCTTTTTGTTGAGATGGAGAGCTCGACTCCGGTAGGACATGCGATCAGTTTTTTTTCTGAGAGCAGTTCTCTTAAAAACATGACCGGGGAGAAAATAGTCTCGGCAACTTATCAGCAGTTTTTAAATAATGAACGATACTCTGGGCTCTTTTCCGCGATTGCGCATCCAAGCAACGTAAAAATGCCTTGGGGGCGCTTGGATCAGTTTCCTGAGGGCCTTGAAGTCGTTAATTTTGATAGCAGTTGGAGACGCCAACTTTCCGATAGCCCCCTGCAATTCTTGGTTACTATAGGGATATATCCCTTCAATGCTTTTCTTTCGGCCGTTCGATTTTTTGAGATCTATCCCAAAGATTTCGCTGCTTGGGATGAAATGACTTCCCGAGGACCGGGCCATTTCGCGTACTTGGCCCACGATACCCATTCCAAAGTAAAGATCAATCCATCTCAATTTTTTCGATGGCCCGATTATTTAGAGACCTTTAAGCTTGCTTCGAATGTTTTGTTTTTAAGCGGGCCCAAAGCTCAAGATTTTGAGAGCAGAAAAATCCAGTATTACAAAAGTCTCCGAGAGGGAAGAGTGGCGATCCACTATCATTCCGTGTATCCCTTTCTTTCCAATCGATGGGAAATGCGATGCGACGGTCAAGAGTATGGCCCCGGAGATGTGATTTCTGTCTCAAAAAAGTGTGAAGCTATCGTTCACACTCCAAAAACCCCATTTGATAAAGCTGTAAGGGTCATTAAAAATGGAGAAGTGGTGAAAGAGTGGCTCCTACCTGCGGAGAGCACCGCTT
>DDPO01000009.1 GCA_002342225.1 Bdellovibrionaceae bacterium UBA2466
CGGACTGAGTCTTTTTGGATCGATACTTGGATTCGCTCTCAATACAACGATGTCGATATTCGATATATCATTCACGATGCTACAGCGAGAGAAGTAGATCAACAGACTTTCTATCACACTCGAGAGAGTGGCGGAACTTTGATTAGCTCTGCTTATAAACTTGCGAATGAAATCATCGACAAAGAGTATCCGGTTTCTGAATGGAATATTTATGCTTTTCATTTTTCCGATGGGGATAATTGGTCGGGAGAAGATACTAAACTGTGTGTGGACTTGTTGAGGCATGACTTTTTGCCGAAACTTAACGCTTTTTGCTACGGCCAAGTCGAGAGTCGTTACGGTAGTGGGCAGTTTATCAAAGATCTTCTTGAGAATTTTAAAGAAGAAGAAAAGATAATTACTTCGAAAATTGAGAGCAAAGAAGCTATTTATCGGTCCCTTAAAGAGTTTTTAGGAAAAGGAAAATGAGAAAAATTCTTCCACCTGATTTACAGCGTGCTCACTCTGAGATCAAAGAGATCGCTCGCGGCTATGGGCTTGACTGTTTTGAGACAATTTTTGAACTTGTGGATTACGACGAAATCAACGAAATCGCCGCCACAGGGGGCTTTCCCAACCGCTATCCACATTGGCGGTTTGGAATGGATTACGATTATTTAAGTAAGTCTTATACGTATGGGCTTCAAAAAATTTATGAATTGGTCATTAATAATGACCCTTGTTATGCCTACCTTCAATCTGGCAATGAAATTGTCGATCAGAAGTTAGTTATGGCCCATGTTTACGGCCATTGTGACTTTTTTAAGAACAACATGTGGTTCTCCAAGACGAATAGAAAAATGTTAGATGAAATGGCCAACCACGCCACGCGAATACGCGAGTATCAAGACCGCTTCGGAGTAGATAATGTCGAAAACTTTATTGATGTTTGCTGCTCCATAGATAATTTAATCGATTTTTTTTCTGTTTTTATTCAAAAACCCTCTGCTGTAAAAAAGGGAGGACTGGATTTACCCTTCGACGAACGTGAAGTGGAATCTGGAATAAAGAGGTTTGATTCCAAGGATTACATGGACAAGTATGTCAATCCCAAAAGTTTCGTGGAAGAACAAGAGAGAAAAATCCGAGAGGATGCAGACAAAAATAGAAAGTTTCCTGGGGAACCCCAGAGAGATATTCTTCAGTTTTTGATCCATTATGCTCCCCTTGAGAATTGGCAAAGAGAGATACTGTCTATCGTAAGAGAAGAGGCCTATTACTTTGCTCCCCAAGGGCAGACCAAAATTATGAATGAGGGATGGGCTAGTTATTGGCATTCCACCATCATGACTCAACATGTGCTCAAAGACTCTGAAGTCATCGACTATGCAGACCACCACAGCGGAACAATGGGTTCGAGTCCGGGCCAGATTAACCCCTACAAGATAGGTATTGAGTTATACCGAGATATCGAAGATCGATGGAACCGCGGCAAATTTGGAAAAGAGTATGAAGAGTGCGATAGTCTTGAAGCAAAAAAGAGCTGGGATAAAAAGACCGGCTTGGGGAAACAGAAGATTTTTGAAGTTCGAAAACTACATAATGATGTCACTTTCATCGATAGTTTTATGAACGAAGAGTTTTGCGTTCAGCAAAAGCTTTTCACTTATGGCTTTAACCGAAGAACGGGCCAGTACGAGATCGTAGACAGAGATTGGCGAAAAGTTAAAAACCAACTCTTATTCTCCCTGACCAATTTCGGAAATCCTATCATTTGTGTTGAGGATGCGAACTTTGAGAATAGGGCGGAGCTATTGTTGACCCATCGTCACGAAGGGGTCGACTTAGAATTCGATAAAGCCTCTGAAACCCTTCGAAACCTTCAGCTTCTGTGGAAGCGGCCGGTTCATATTTTAACCAAGTATAATAACCAGCCCAAACTCCTGACCCACGACGGCAAAGAGCTGAAAGAGCGAGATGCCTGATTTGCCTAGTTTGGACCCATAATGGGTCCAAGACCCCACCCCCAGTCGATAAAAGCTACGTGACGACTTAAAAAGAAGGAGTTAGACTGTATCTCTTTAGGAGATACTATGTCGGACCACCATTCAGAAGAAGTCATTGTAGGATGGGAGCACCATCCCTTTTACAAAAACTGCCTCGACGTGATGAGTGCAGCGGGTCGTCAAATTGATCTCGACCCCAACGTTTATCAAAGATTAGCTAAGCCTCGCCGAGTCCTCTATGTTTCTATTCCAGTTCGTATGGATGATGGAACTATCAAAGTGTTCGATGGCTTTAGAGTCCAACATAATACAACTTTAGGACCTGCTAAAGGTGGTATTCGCTATCATCCAGAAGTCAATTTGGCCGAGACTTCGGCTCTTTCCATGCTGATGACTTTAAAAAATTCTTTAGTCAGATTGCCTTTGGGCGGAGCAAAAGGGGGGATTCGTTGTGATCCGACAACGATGTCCAGACGAGAAAAACAAAGTTTGACTCGTCGATATACCTCTGAAATTTTTATGCTGATTGGTCCAGATAAAGATATACCGGCTCCCGATGTTGGAACTGATGCCCAAACCATGGCTTGGGTAATGGACACTTACAGTGCTCAATTGGGTTACGCCGTACCCGGTGTAGTTACTGGGAAACCCATTGAAATCGGCGGATCTTTGGGACGGGTAGATGCCACTGGTCGAGGAGTGGTTTACACCATTATCGAAGCAGCTAAACGGCTAAATATGGATCTTGGAGAAAACACGACTGTAGCTGTTCAGGGCTTTGGAAATGTGGGTTATTACTCTGCAAAAATTATCAATAGCCTTGGATGTAAAGTCGTTGCGGTCAGTGATGTTTCAGGCGGTATTTACAATAGCAAGGGGCTAGATATTAATGCCGCTCGAAACTGGCTAAATGAGCATAAAACATTCGATGGTTTCCCTGGCGGAGATAAGCTTTCCAATAAGGAACTTCTCGAGCTGAAAGTCGATATTTTGATCCCAGCAGCTCTAAGTAATCAGATTACGAAAGAGAATGCCGACAAGATCAAATGTCGAATTTTAGCTGAAGGAGCTAATGGTCCGACAACGATTGAGGCGAATGATATTCTCAACGAAAAAGGGGTCTTCACGATTCCTGATATTTTGGCCAACTCAGGTGGAGTTATCGTATCCTACTTTGAATGGGTGCAAGGTATGCAGAGCTTTTTCTGGAGCGAGAAAGATGTGAATAATAAGCTCTGGGAAATCATCTCAAGTGCTTTTAATCGCGTTTATGACTTTCATCAGGCCAATAAAGTGGATATGAGACTTTCAGCTTTTGCCGTATCAATCGAGCATATTTCAAAAGCAATGTTATATAGAGGATTTTTCCCCTAACACATTGAAAGGATGCCATGAACCGCATTCTATTTATTAGATTTCTAGGTTTGGCGTTTTTCGTTGGTGGATACGTAAGGGCAACGACTCTTGCTTGTCCTGCGGGTACCCGCCTTCTTAAAACTCGACAGAATAAAAGTGAAGTCGAGTCTTGTGTTAAACGGAAGAAACCTTGCCCGAGTCTTAAAAATCCGGAATTAGTAACGAGTGAAGTAGATAAAACCGCAAGTTGTGATGTTTACCATGGGACGACTCATTACAAACATCCCGATGGTAGTGAACTCATTTTAAATTATCAAAATGGAAAGTTGCATGGCAAAGCTATGAGCTATTCGTCAACTGCTGTGAAGCTCTCGGAAGAGAATTTTAAGATGGGTAAAAAAGAGGGTAAGCAAGAAGCTTTCTACCCAAGTGGCAAAAAAAAATCGGAAGAGAATTATTTGTTGGGGTTAAAAAAGGGGGAGCAGATTGCTTGGTATGAGAATGGTGAACTCCAGAGTCACATTGAGTACTTAGATGGACGTCCCTCAGGAACTTGGACTTTTTGGTATTTGAATGGCCAAAAAAGAATGGAATATATGTACGGTATGCTCGGCTGGGAGGGGCTTTATCGAGATTGGTATTCTAACGGCAAACTCCATGCGGCGGCTCAGTTTCTCAATGGCCAATTGGAAGGGAGTTACTCCCTTTATTACTCCAACGGTAAGCCACTATCTGAGAGAAAATATGTAAAAGGCACACTCGAGGGCGTTTTTGATGAGTGGTCAGAGAGTGGGGAAAAAATAGCCTCGAGTCGATATGTCGCCGGAAAATTTAAAGAGTGGATTGAATTCCCAGAAGAAAAATCTACAAGCTCTGAAACGCCTCCGCTTCAAAGAGATCTCAGCTCGGTACTGAAAGCAGATTTGGATGGTAATGGCTACATTGATGAAGTTGTGAGTTCAAACGATTCCCAGAACCAAACTAGGGTACGATTCAAGGAGAGAGATAAAGTTGTAAAAGAGGTTACGATTCCAAAATCTCAATTGGATATCTACAGTGCCAGAAGCTCTGAAGGCCAGTTTGGAGAGCCTGCAAGTCTTAGGGACGGTCTCGTTGCTTGGGGAAATGAGAAAGAGACCAAACTCTATTTGTACGATTACGAGTCCGAAACTTTTTTAGAAAGTTCTTACCCCGCAGAGATCGATATCTAGAAAGCCTTCTGAATATCGATCACAGCTTCTCGTCCAGCTCCCGTCGAAACCAAATTGATTCGAGTTCCTGTAAAGTTCTCGATGAATCGCAGATAGTTTTGAAGGTTTTTGGGAATGTCTTGAGGATTTCTAACTTGAGTTAAGTCTTCACTCCAACCGGGGAGAGTCTCGTAAATTGGAGTTACTTTATTAAGTATGGATGAGTCAGCCGGAATCGTGTTGAGTCGTTTACCCTGATATTCATAACCTGTACAGACTTTCAATTCAGTTATTCCGGAAAGAACGTCGGCTTTGGTGATCGCAATGTTCTTAATACCCGAAACCTGAATAGCATATTTCACTGCCACGAGATCGAGCCAACCACAGCGGCGGGGCCGCCCTGTCGTAGCCCCATATTCGGAACCACTTTCTCTTAATTGATCTCCAAAAGCATCTTTAAGCTCCGTGGGGAAGGGACCTTCACCAACTCTCGTCGAGTAAGCTTTGATCACCCCGACAAAGAGAGTGTCTTTAGGAACTCTAGCTCCTAAACCTAGAGCTGCTTGAGAAGGGAGGGTCTGAGAAGATGTCACATAGGGGTAAGTTCCATAGTCAACATCGAGCAACACTCCTTGAGCTCCTTCGTAAAGAATCTTTTTATCCTCATCAATGGCTTGAAAGAGTTCCGCTGAAACATCTCTCACGAAGGGTTTAAGTTTTCTTGCGATCTCTTTGTACTTGGCCATGAAGCTTTCCATGGGGACCGCATCGACTCCGTAATACTCCCGCAACAAGAAATTCTTTTCAGCGAGGTTTTCTCTGAGCTTTTCCTCAAATGCCGACTCATTATAAAGATCAGCGATTCTTAAACCGCGTCTTGAAGCCCTATCTTCGTAAGCTGGACCAATACCTCTTTTAGTCGTCCCAATTTTACCGGCACGTTTGCTTTCTCGAGCTGCATCTAAGTGTTTGTGATAGTCCACGATCAAATGGCAGCGGTCACTTAAGTAAATTCTTTCTTCAAGATTTTTGATTCCGGCTTTGGCTAGAACATCAATCTCATGGAGAAAATTCTCAGGGTCAACGACAACCCCCGAGCCAATTAAACATTTTGCATGGGGATGGAGAACACCCGATGGGATTAAATGGAGAACCGTTTTTTTACCTTCTACAACTAGCGTATGACCTGCGTTGTTTCCGCCCTGAAATCTTGCGACGAGATCAGCTCCTGAAGCGTAGTAATCAACAATTTTCCCTTTTCCCTCATCTCCCCATTGGACTCCGATAATAACAACAGCTTGTGGCATAGTAGCTCCTTTAAATCCTTATAGCTTTAACTGAAATCATTCCTTTGGTTTTTCTTAATGAATCTAAAGCGGGGCTTGAGGGCTCAGAATCGATGTTGATCAGCGCAATTGCCTCTGCTTTCTTTGGTTCTCTTCCTAAATGCATTCGAGCAATATTAACCCCGTGGGTTCCGAGTAATGTGCCCATGGATCCAATCACTCCAGGTTGATCTACGTTTTTAGTGAACAGTAAATGCCCTGTGGGTATAGCATCGATATTGAAGTTGTCCACTTTGATGATTCTTGGCTCTTCTTTTCCAAAAAGGGTCCCCGAACAGGAAAAGGTTTCGTCTCCCGAGAGAGTGAGCTCTATAAGGCTATTATAGTCGGCACATTCTTGTTCAAAAGACTCTTCAACTCGAATTCCTCGTTCTTTTAAAAGCTTTCTTGCATTGACGAAGTTCACTGTCGTTGAAAGAACGGGGGAAAGCAGGCCTTTGAGCACAGAGAGTGTTAAGAGTTCTCTGTTTAATGTTGAAATTTCTCCTTCAAAATGAACTTTGATCTTTTTGACATTTTGCGGGCCAGCTTGAGTCGCAAACGAACCAAGTTTTTCGCATAACTGAACATAGGGTTTAATAGCATTGAGCTGTTCTAGAGTAACGTTTGGAACATTGACTGCATTCTTAAGAACCCCTTCGCCTACATAGAGTGCAATTTGATCAGCCACTTCTAAGCTCACTTGAACTTGAGCTTCTTCAGTGCTGGCTCCCAAGTGAGGCGTTAAAACTAAGTCCTGACATTTGAGAAGGGGAGAGCTTTCTGGGAGAGGTTCCGTCTCAAAAACATCAAGAGCTGCGCCGGCTAAGTGTTTCTCCGACAAAACTGTGAGAAGAGCTTTTTCATCAACAATCCCCCCTCGTGCACAGTTCACAAGATAGGCCCCTTTTTTCATTTTTCTGAGAGCCACTTCATTGATGAGGTTCTGAGTAGATTTGATGAGTGGTACATGAACACTAACGTAGTCAGCCGTTGTGAGAAGTTCATCCATACTCACTAAATGAATTTTTTGTTTGGCTGCAGCTTCTGGATTGACGTAGGGGTCATGGGCAACGACTCTCATACCCAGTCCCAAAGCTCTATCGGCTACGGTCCTACCAATGTTACCTAATCCCAAAAGTCCCAGGGTTTTGCCTCGAAGTTCGTTACCTTGAAATTTTTTCTTTTCCCATTTTCCGCTTCTTAGAGTGGCATCAGCTTGGGGAATGTGTCTTGAAACGGCAAAGATCATGGCGAGTGTGTGCTCAGCAGTGGTCACGATGTTCCCTGTAGGGGCATTCATGACCACAATTCCTTGGTCTGTGCAGGCCGGAACATCGACATTATCAAGACCAATCCCTGCTCGAAGTACGAGTTTTAGGTTTCTTGCAGTCTCTAGGAGATCTTTATCAACTTGGGTTCGAGACCGCACGATTAAGATCTCAACTTGTGGCAGTTTTTCTTTGAGTTCCTCTCTGTCGATAGCATCAAAGGCCATGAGTTCAATTTGTGAGTTTTGCTTAAGTAGGGAAGAGCCTTCTTTGGCAAGTCCATCTGCGATCAAGACTCTCATTTTATTTGCCATGGTTACGACTTTCTAAAAAGTATTGAGAGGCCGCAGCAACGCCGCGCCCGAGTTCGATGTTTCCACCCAAAGCCTTTAACGTATTTTCGATAGCGGCTAGAATAGTTAACATGTCGAGCTCATCATAGAAACCTAAGTGAGCTATACGGAAAATTTTTCCTTTCCACTGATCCTGTCCACCCGCAATGGTGACTCCGAATTGATCTCTTAAATAGGACACCACTTTTTTCCCTTCGGTAATCTCTTTAGGGACATGAACTGCTGTCACTGANNCCCCCGCAATGGTAACTCCGAATTGGTCTCTAAGATAAGAGACGACTTTTTTTCCTTCACTAATCTCTTTCGGGACATGAACGGCTGTCACTGAATTGGAAGGAGATGCTTTCGCAAAAAGCTCTAACCCCAAACCTTTGATACCTCGGCGAGTCGCTTCAGCAAGTCGAGCATGATGGTTAAAGACGGGCTCTAATCCGGTCTTTTGAAGTTGAGTAAGAACAACATCTAATCCACAGATGAGACTTACTGCTGGAGTCCAAGCAGTCTCTCCACCGACTGCAGCTTTATCTTCAGCTGCTAAATTAAAATAGAAGTTTGGGATGTTGGATCTTTTACGTTGTTCATGAGCCCGTTCTGAAAGAGCTAAGAAAGCTAATCCCGGTGGTAACATTAAAGCTTTTTGAGAACCACTCACGACCGCATCAAGTCCCCATTTTTCCATGGGGAGGTCAACGACTCCTAGTGCAGTGATAGCATCCACAATGACTAATGCGTCACTGATTTTATGAACCGCTTCTGCAATCTCTTTCACAGGATGGTAGACGCCAGTGGATGTTTCCGACGCTTGAAAGAGAACTCCCCGAGTTTTGGGATGGGCCTTAAGAGTTTTAACGATTTCATCTGGAGAAACAGCGTTTCCCCAATCCACTTTGATAGTGTGGACTGTGAGACCAAACTTCGAAGCTAGTTTGCCCCATCGCTCTCCGAACTTTCCCCCATCCACCACGATGACTTCATCACCCGTAGCGAAAAGATTCACGATAATGGTCTCCATGGCTCCAGTGCCAGAGCTCGAGAGAACATAAGCTTGCTGTTTGGTTTGAAAAAGAAATTGGAGTCCTGTTTTCACGCGAGTGAGGATCTCAACAAACTCTTTGGTGCGATGGTGAAGGGGGGATCTGGCCATTTCAGCTAAAACAAGATCAGGAACTGGGGTGGGGCCGGGAGCAAAGATACGAAGCTTCTCAAAAAGTGGATGTGATTTCATAGTGTTATCTTTCTATGTAAGAGACCAAGATGTGAGAAAGGACGGTCCATGCGTTTTAAGAACTTAGGGAAGAGTATTTGAGGGGGCGGGGGCCGTCAAGGAACAGGTTGTGGTTGAGTTTAGTATAGTAAAATCAATAACTTATAAGTTTTTTCTTGCTATCCTTCAAGGCCTGAGGCATAATGCCGCATCTCGTTAATTTAATCGCTCACAATCAAACAATTCATAGGGGGTTCTTGATGTTCGAAAAAGAAACGTCGGTGAATAACGTTGTGCAGTTTAAGTCCAAAAAGAAGCAGGATCCAATGTGGGATAAACTTATGAAGGATCAGGACGTAAAAGATTTCTTTAAGTTTGTGTACGAAAATGATTTAAGACTCGCAGCTCTTGAAGCTTTGAAAATGAGATTAGCTAACAGTAACTAGATTATCTCTCTTAAGATTTTAAAAAAGGCCCTTACCCAAATCGCGTCTAGGATAAACGCGACGAAAGTAAGGGCCTTTTTATTTCTACCAATTAAAAACCTGTCCACAATTTTGACACTTGCCTCTTAGCTATTCCCATTGACATCAATGCGCAAGTGTATTCTGAGCCTATCGTTTTTCACATTTCTGTGGAACATCCCTTGCAGCCTTAACTTTTATTACTCTTTTTTGGGGATAAACACTTTCTTAGGGGACAGGGTTCTTGAATCATAAGTTCACAGCACTATTTGTTGGGCTCCTTCTTCTTCTGAGCTCCGCTTCAGGTCTAGCTGCTAAGTCTAGCAGTATTTCCTGCTATACCCTATTTCATAATCTACAACTCCAAAGAGCGGGTGGAATAAAGGGGAAAGAAAATACTTTTGCTGGTACTTTCACTCGCATTGTACGCGCCTTCGAAAAAGAGGGTCTCTTTTATGGGGATATTGTTAAATGGTTCGACCGCGCTGACCAAAAGCAAACGATGGGAATCATCGACAAGCGGCTCCATGGGGAAAAAACAGGTAGAGTGAGTAAGAAGCTTGAGAAGTGGATCAAGGAATATCCAGAAAAATATAAAGCTGAAGGTATAGAGCTTCCAGCAAACTGGGAGAAAAAATCTCTTTCAGCTAAAGCCAAATTTATTTTTGATCGTAAAAACCCACTGGAGGCCATTACTTTAGAAGGCAACGAAGAGCTGTTCTACGAGCAGATTTTAAACTTCGATATTTTGCGTCCCGCTGAGGATACTCCTCAGTGGCTCACCGTAGGCGACGACCAGGGCTCCTATGAAGTACG
>DDPO01000154.1 GCA_002342225.1 Bdellovibrionaceae bacterium UBA2466
AAGGGCATCCTCCGCAGCTACAAATGGAAAGCCGGGATCATTGGCGGTGACTCTAGGGAGGATGACGACGGCGATGGAAAATCAAAAAGCAGCTCCGGCAGTAAGAAGAAAAAGAATCAGCCCGGCTGGGCTTCCGATCCGCGCTGATGAATTCTTCCCAAAAACCACAACATTCATGGGCTAAATTTGTAAAGTTTGTTGCGGTGTTTGCTCTTATTGTTTCGGGCGTTGCCGTTTTTAGGTCATCAAGACCCGAAGCCCAGGTTAACAAACAGATCGGATACGAAATTGTTGAGCCATCCCATGATTATCTCTGGAAAAATGCATCCATAAGTGAAATAGCGGAATGGGCAAAAAGGGGGAACGCATCAGCCCAGGGGCTTCTAGCGACGATGTGCTTGAAAGGTGAAAAAGGTGCGCTTCCTAACGCAAGTTTAGCTCTTGAGTGGGGTAAAAAAGCTGCGGCCCAGGGGGATGGTCCGGGTGCTATGGTACTTTATCATATTTATAATGCTTCAACGGGCATTTCACCCCAATGGAAGAACCCGGAAGAAGCATTAAGATGGTTGCAGGTGGCGGCTGATCATGATGTTACTCGAGCCCAGGTTGTGCTCGGATTAAAGTATTTGTTTGGATTGGATGGACTAAAAAATGATAAGGCCAAAGCCTTCTCCTTATTTAGTAAGGCTGCGGCCATTGGGGATTATGACGCGACCTTCTATATGGGGGAATGTTATGCAAATAGCTGGGGCGTATCCCCAAGCCCACAAATGGCGATCAGATATCTTTCACTTGCTGCGGACGCAGACGACAACTTCTTTTATAAACCTGAGGCGCAAAGAAAACTAGCAGAGGCCTACAAATACGGTTACGGAGTCTCTAAGGACACCCAAAGAGCCTTTGAGTATTTTAGTAAATCTGCCTTTCTTGGTGATTCGACCTCTCAATTGTCCCTGGCCTACGCTTATGAAACAGGTGAGGGTGTTGTGCAAAATAGCTCCGCTGCACTTGTTTGGCTTTATGTAAACCGTGCCGGCGGGGGGGCAGCCTCTCAAGAAACCGTAAATATGTTTGAGCGATCCTTTGATCAAAACTCCCTTGTAAAAATTCGAGAAAAAGCAAGGGAGATTATGCAGCAAATCAAGGCCAACGTAGTTCAGAGTTCAACACAAAACCCTGCTCCGATAAGGCCATCAGGACCAAAATCATCTGGGACCGGGGTTATCATTTCTTCCAGCGGACTTATTGTCACGGCAGCTCATGTTGTTGAGGGTTCAAGCAAGGTAGAGGTAGTCCTAGTTGATGGACCTAGAGAAGCGTCCATAGTTGAGATAGACTCAAAAAACGACCTCGCGATTCTTCGAGTTAAAGGATCGGATAATCCCGCAGCACCCTTGGCCGCTTCCCGGGATGTAAAACTTGGACAACCAGTCTTTACTATCGGCTTTCCCAATACCGATATCCAGGGGGCTAGCCCAAAGTTTACAAGGGGAGAAATCTCCAGCGTCAGCGGAATTCGTGACGAACCTACCCAATGGCAAATCTCAGTTCCAGTCCAGAATGGAAATTCCGGTAGCCCGCTGTTTGACGAATCTGGGAATGTTGTTGGGATTGTGGTCTCCAAACTGAACGCTTTTGAAACGGCAAAGAATACGGGAGACCTAATTCAAAATGTAAATTACGCGGTAAAAAATGCCTATCTGTTCCCGATGCTTGAAAAGTTCTCCGACAAACTAGAAGGGCCAAAAAAGAGGGGGTTTTTTAAAAAGTTTGAATCCGTTGTAGAAGATTCAAAAAAATCGGTGGTTCTTATCCTTGCATATTAAAACCCTGCTTTCATTGCTGGGTTTTCTTTCTGTTTCTTTCCTGCTCCAGGCAAAAGACACAACCCCCGCCCTTGCCATCGCCAACCTCACCGATCCCGCCAAGCTGGCGACCCTAAAAGGGGAACGAGCCGCCAACCCAAGGCTTCAGAAGTGTGTCTATTGGCTGGCTTATGCCGAGGAGCAGCTTGGGGCAAAAGGCAGCTCGAGCCTATTTACACTTGCCCGGATAACAAATTCAGTTATTTAAACAATAAAAAAGAATGAATCGTTTATTACGCCGCTCGCAGGCCTAGTGTTTTTTATTATGTGCTGTGTGACGATCTTTCGGATTGGCGTCATCAGGCGCGATCTTGAAAAAACCCGATATGTGGCTTGAAAAATTACAACTTACTGCGAACGCAGGCTGGGCTGCCCGAAGAGAAAGATCTTACTGAAGAGTATGCGAGACGAAGGCGGAACCAAAAAGAAATGACCTGGCAAAGATTTAATAAAGAATTGCAAAAATGGGAGGCATACGAGGGTGATAATTGGGGCAACCCTAAGGGTTAAAGCCACAACATCGTCAAAAAGAAAAAACTAATTTTCAAGTTCGAAACGCATCTTCTCGAATATTTCTTTGCGATCCTGGGCTGATTTCTTTAAAGCAGGACGAATTTTATTAAGATTGTTGCGGATTTCTACTAACGGCTCTGTTATTTTATCTGAAATTTCCTTCGCCTTTTGAAGTGCGATTTCCGATTCTTGAAGATTATTGCTCTGCAAGGCAAGTTCAGATATTTGTAAGTATTCATTCAATTTCCTATAAAGTGGAAGAAGTTCGCTTAAACCGTTGGTTTGTGTGTCAATTAAATAAATTTCTTCTTTTAAGCTTTGGCGGATTTCTTTACCAAGAGAACTTCTTATTATCTGTTTATCAAGGACTCCTTCAGCGTATTCTTTGTTTACCGAGAGGACCCCGCTTTTGATGGAGCTAATCAAAGCCTCATACCACAAAATTACTGCCTCTTCTGCGTCTTTAAGTGATTTAAATTCTGAATCAGTCGCTGCTATGGGTGAGCCAAGAAGATTTAAGACAGAACAAAATAAAAAAAGTAACGCGACTTTCCTCATTTATTTCAAAATGGATGTTCAACAATAAAACGCAAAGATTAAAATAACCTTTTAAATGACATCACCTTGTACTCCGGGGCTCCAAATATGTGTATGTTTTTTGTGTAAGGTGGGGTGTAAATTGGGTTCATTCTAGAACACTCCAGAACACTTGGGTTGCACAAGCAACAGGGTAAGTCGTTAATCCTTCTGTATTTAGGGCAAGTGTGTAAGTTTTGTATTTAGGTGAGGTGTGAAGTGGGGGTTGAAAAACAGGGCGGGGGGTGCTTGAATAGTAATATGAGATGGCTACTTGCCGTGTTGGCGTTGGCAGGGGCTTCAGTAAATGCCTCATCGCTCGAAGTCGGGCTTCTTGCAAGATACACTTTTAACGGGGACTCCAACGATCAAAGTGGAAACAATAGAAACTCCACAACCGTAAACACAGACTTTGTTTCTGATAGGTTCGGTAATTCATCAAGTGCGGTAAGGTTTAATGGAGTTAGCAGCTACGTTTATGCAAGCAGCGTCTTAACTACCAATGTTCAGAGCGCTTTTACGATTTCAATGTGGTTTAGGCCTTTCCTCCTTTCCTCTCGTCCAATTTCTCCGCCTTCCGATTTTAATTATATTCTATTTGAATCAATTGACAGCTTGGGAAATAATCCCACAAGTCCATATCTGTTTTCAAACGGATTTGATAACAAATTAATTTTCGGAGGGTCTAGTTTTTCTGGGGGCACAACCTCACCCAACTTTTACCAGCAAGACACTTGGAATCATCTAATCGTAACCGGTGATCTCGCAACTCAAAAACTAAGTATGTTTCTCTTTGGCATAAATTCCTTGGTAGCTAGCGCCGAGTTTAGTTATACCAGTTGGGGTTCTGAATTCTTTTCAAATATCATTCTTGGTGCCGATCGACTTTTAAGAGATCCAAATGCGTCCTCTGCTTTTGATACTTTCTTTTACGGAGAAATGGATGATGTTCGGATTTATGAAAGAGCCTTGTCCAGCACTGAAGCTACAAATCTCAATTCTTTAGAGTCTGTCCCCGAACCCTCCTCGCTTTCGCTTCTCCTCGCTGGCGGGGCAGTGCTGATGTCTTGCAGACGGAAGTCCTAAAATAACCAGCCGGCCCCTCCCGGCTTGTTGTGCTAATTTGGTGCCAACAATTTGTCACGCCCTGAGGCTCCCGCACGGGGAATATCCCTTAAAGGCTAAAGAGAAAAGTCGTCACAAAGCGGTGGTTGAAAAAGAGGGCTTTGGGTGCTTGTTTATTCGAGTGAGATCACTCCTCGGCGTATTGCTCCTTTCGGCCTTTTCCGCAAACGCAGATACCCTTGGGGACTGGAATTATTTAGTATCCAATGGAGCAGCAACAATCACATTTTACTCCGGAAGCGACAGCGCGGTAGTTATTCCAGGCGAGGTAAACGGATTTCCGGTAGTGAGAGTTGGAGCCGGCGCTTTTTATGGTCGCACTAATTTGACCAGCATCGCCATTCCCAACAGCGTGACGAGTATTGGGGAGTCCGCGTTTCAACGTTGCACTAGCCTAACTGCCATTACTATTCCCGAAAGCGTTACAAGCATTGACATACGGGCTTTTTTGGAATGCACCAGTTTGACCAATGTTTTGTTGCCTACACGTTTTTTGGCCGACTCAGGCTCTATTGGGATAGTAGGAGAAGTTGCCGCAAATAATCTTGTTCGGTCTCTAGCCAGCACCCTTGCCACCAACACCACCTTCATCAACAACCTTGCCCAAGCGATTGTTTCTGCCTCCAACAGCTATGGCATTGCCACCCAAAATGGGGTTTCCAATGCCATTACAAACCTCGCAACCAAAACCGAACTAACCAACTCCCTTGCCCAAAGTCGTGTGGACGGAATCAACAGCGTGTTAAGCAACCCAAACCTTTGGACGCTCTACACGACCAACCAGATTTCAGCTATGGCGATTGGGGATTTGGTTCTAACCCGAACCAACAACGGCTCCTTCGTCCTTAATTACGACATCGAGCAGAGCGAGGACTTGCAAACCTGGATTCCTTACTCGAGCTACACCTTGCCGATGACCAATCTGCCCACTGATAAGGCCTTCGTTCGCATCAAGGCGAAGCAATAGCCGCTCTCAGTCCTCAACCAATCCGCTACTCACACCACAGATCTTCTGTATTTCCACAGAGAATGTGGTTTCC
>DDPO01000007.1:0-2093 GCA_002342225.1 Bdellovibrionaceae bacterium UBA2466
ACGGCCATCCCTCAGCGGGTGGAGCTGCTACAACAAACCAACTCATGAAAGAGGCGAAGGCTAAGGCCGCAAACCCAGCCCAAACTACTTTTCGAGATTTTGCATAACCATAGACCTCGGTCAAAATATCCCCGAAAACGTAGCTTAGAGGGAAGAAGAAAACCCCTGCTCCGCAAGTGAAACCATAGATATTGATTACTTTGGTGGTGCCAATCAGATTGGAACAGAGAAGGATCGTCACGAACGATGCCATGACGAGGTCATAATACTTGTAAGTACGTTTTTCTGGGGTCTGGGTTCTTATTTGNNGTAAATGAGGCTCAAAAAAGATAGTTTCAACGACAAAAAGGAAGGGAATCGCAAGAGGATGTAGCATTGTCTATTTTTGTTAAAAACCAGTCTGAATTTTTCTTCTCAAGAGTTAAGTCGGCAGAAAGGCCTCTCCCCAATTTTTTTTGATCTTTTTTAAATCGAAACTCAATCTTTTGTGGCCCCGTACCTCGTAACCACTGCTCGACTTTAGCAACTGCTAAGTACTCCCCTTTTTTGCCAGGAAAGCACTTCACATCTAAGATCTTACATCGAATTTGAGACTCTCCACCCAAAAGCTCAATATCGATATTGCCCGTTGACGAGCAGCCCTGCGGAACAAGCCCTTTTTGAGGACCTGTTTCAGGAACGACACAGCCCTGGGGCTTCACAGCATCGGAAGCCAACAGTACTGTTGCACTTACAGAAAATAAAAAAATTAACTTAAGCGACATATCGTAGCCAATCCCAAACGAGCATCCATTTCCCGAACCGGCATTTTACCTAGCGGAACAATGGTTACTTCCGCAGTAACTGCGACTTCAGCTTCGAAAAGATGCCCACCAAAAACACGAAACTGATTGTCACCAAGTGCAGCATGTACATGAACGTAGGGGCTGCCGTCTTTGAGGGACAAGTTCCCAGTCAAAGATATCAATTCATAATCCATTTCCGAAAAGGTTTTTCTTAAATACTCTTTGTGCTCCAAATGGTAATAACCGAGTTCAACATGAATCAAGGCCCCAAGCCCTGAAATCAAACCGCCCTTCATGCCCAAATCGGTCAGATCTTTCGTGAGGGTTGAAACCAAAAGCTGCCCCTTGGGAACTACGATAAGAGCCCTATCTTCAGAATGATGGATGATCATATTAGGTCGTATCATATTCACATAGGGCCCAAAATCCAACTGCTTTGATAAGTTGATTTCTCGCCAGTGAAAAGCTAAGACCCTTGAAAAAGATGAGTTCAGCCTATTTCAATTCAAACAAGCCTGCCAACGGAAGAATGAGCCGCTTGGGCGTTTCGTTCCCTTTTATGATTGCCCCGATGGTCGGTCTGAGCCACGTCGCTTTTAGAGATCTCATCAGAACCTATGTTCCCGAGTCACTCTCCCCTCTCTTATTTACTGAGATGCTGTCAACTTTAAGATTACCCTACGAGGACTTGCACGATCTCCCTGGCCCCCTGACAAGTACAGGAGAGAATTATTTTGTTCCGCAACTTCTTGGCAACGAGGAAAATTACATTGCGGAATCAATAGAAAGACTGTTGCCTTTTCACCCTTGGGGTTTTGACATCAACATGGGCTGTCCAGCCTCGCACCAACTCAAGCACAATTGGGGTGTAAGGCTTTTGGGTGATATGGATTACGCAGCTAAAGTTGTAACTTTCACAAAAAAACACTCCCCTAAGCCGGTCAGTGTAAAACTCAGAGCAGCGACTGGGCACCAAATCGACCTCGGTTATCTCTTAAACTTCACTTCAAGGATGGAAGAGGCAGGTGCTGACTGGCTCACTCTTCACTGTCGTACCCAAAACCAAGGTCATCACGGGTACGCTCACTGGGATATCGTATCAGAAGTTGCTAAAGCTCGAACAATTCCTGTGGTTGCCAATGGTGACGTACACACATGGGAAGATGCTCTTTCACTAATAAAAACTTTCGATGTTGATGGAGCTATGATTGCCAGAGCAACAACAGCTCGCCCTTGGATATTGTGGCAAATTGCTAAGAAACTAGGCATTCAAGACAAACCTACTTCAAGATGGGAATCAGAACCCCC
>DDPO01000007.1:2164-3848 GCA_002342225.1 Bdellovibrionaceae bacterium UBA2466
TCTTGTTCAAGCAAGAGATTTCATAAATGATTACAGCGAACTTCACCCTCAGCCTATGGGAAAAATCGCTCGCACATAATTTTATTTTGTTTGAATCACAATTTCTTTTGCCATGAGTTGGCTGATTTTTTCATTTGAAAAACCCAAACCATGTAGAACCGAGAAGCTATCCTGACCGATTTTGGGACTAGGACCCAAATCTTGATTAGGGGCAAACCCGGCCCAAGCAAGTGGATCTGAGATTAATTGATTTTTTTGTTGGGCATTGCTGATAGCTTCACTCCACGAAATCATTCGAATCAATGGAACTTCGTGGGTCGAGCCTATTATTTCCCAGTGGCTAGCTGGAAAACTTCTGAATAGTTTTTCAATATCAGGATTTAAGCTTAAATCATCTCCTCGATGCTTCCAGTCGTGATGCTGGGTGGTTTCACAAAACTTTTCCCAATGCTGATTTTCAATAGCTTGGAAAGAGATCCATTGCCCATCTTGGCAATGGTAAAATCTAGCTCTAGGTTTTCTACCAATCAATTGATTTTCGGTTTTTCGGACAGCTTCGCAAGCTTTAGGTAAATACAAACTACGAAAGCTTTCATCTGCCGATGAGATCAAATGCATACCGCGCCGATCAGGATTTACTAAATGAATGAGTAATTTAGTGAGAGCTGCATAAACCCCCCCTAGGATATCCCCCAGAGAAGTATTATCGAGGCCACCGCCTTCTAAAAACCATTCACCGACACCACTCGTAGCTATTGCGTTTTGATCATACCCAACTTTTTCACTCAAGTTTCCATGCATGGTTCGAAGAGACAAATAAATCAGATTGGGATTAATAGAGGCGAGATCAGCATAGCTCAGGCCTAACTTTTCCATGAGCCCTGAAGAGTGGTTTTCCACGAATATATCGGCTTCACTGGCGAGAGACCTAACAATATCTCGACCCTCCACCGTCGTAAAATCAATACAAAGCGATTTTTTACCTTGGTTCAGAAAATTAAAAAACTCACCAGAAAGGACACCCCTAGGAGACCTTTCCTCAAATTTGTTCTCAACTCTGACGACCTCGGCTCCGTACTGGGCTAAAATCCTCGTCAAATACGGTCCCGTAACCAATACCGAAAAGTCGATGACTCTGATGTGTTTGATGGGCTTAATAGGTTCATCACTCCACAAAGACTCTGACACGTCGCCCCCATAATGGTTAAGTCTTAAAATTTAGACGCTTTTTTTAATTTTATCTTCCTCCTAATTGAACGCAAATAGTAGTTTCGTTTGAAAGTGCCTTAGGCTAAAACATAATCCATGAAATCTACTCTTATTTGGTTACTCTTGTTGCCCCTTGCAATGATAGTAGGTTGTTCGAGCACTACCGTTATTGAATCTCCAAAAACGACGAGTGTCTCAGAAAGTGAACCTGCCAAAAATCCTGAAATCATTTGGACCAGTAAAACCCTCAATGCAAAATTTGATTATCTTGGAGAGGTCAAAGTAAAGAGTTGGTCTTACGATGGTGCTTTGGAGCGGTTAGTAGATGGTGGAAAAACTTTAAAAGCCGATGCACTTATTGATGTTCAGTACAGACAAGTTGGGTTCTTAACTACTTTTGAAGCCTTTGCCATAAAGTTTAAAAAATGAATAAAAAAAATCCGATCAAAAAAATCGCCCTGCTGACTGGAGGAGG
>DDPO01000007.1:3878-11715 GCA_002342225.1 Bdellovibrionaceae bacterium UBA2466
ACCATCCTTGGCTCCTCGAATATCGATACTCCTTTTCGAGTCCCAGTGGTCAAAGATGGCAAAAAAATTTACGAGGACAGATCAGATGAAGTCGTTCAACACCTAAAGCAGGAGCGAGTGGATGCAATGATCGTTGTGGGTGGTGATGGAACCCAAAGCATTGCTCATGGAATGTCACAAAAAGGGATCAAAGTAGTTGGCATTCCCAAGACCATCGACAATGACCTCAATGGCACCGAATTCACCATTGGTTTTTACACTGCTGTCACAACCGCTGTAGAAGCTCTCGACAAACTTCATACGACAGCAGAATCGCATCATCGAATCATGGTCGTCGAAGTGATGGGTCGAAATGCCGGATGGATCGCTCTATTTGCGGGTCTAGGCGGAGATGCTGATGTTATTCTTCTTCCAGAAGTTCCATTTGATTTAAACAAAGTTGGAGCTTACTTAAACGATCTCTATCACTCTCGAAAAAAATACTCGATTGTCGTAGTCGCTGAAGGTGCCAAACCTGTAGGTGGAGAAGTGACGATTAGTAAAATCATTGAAGACTCACCTGAAAAAATCAGGCTTGGAGGTATCGGACACCGAGTCGCTGAAGAGCTTGAAAAGATCACGGGAAGAGAATCACGCGCTATTGTTTTAGGACACCTACTTAGAGGAGGTGCGCCAGAGGGATTTGACCGAATTCTTGCTAGTAGATTTGGTGTCGCTGCTGTTAAAGCGGTGATGGAAGGAAAATTCGACACGATGGTCGCTTATCGAAACGATAATGTTGAATTAGTTCCGCTAGAAACTGGGGCTGGCAAAAATCGCTTTATTTCTGCCGATTCGGAGTTTCTCCAAACAGCAAGGCACCGAGGAATTTGTCTCGGGAATTAAGATTTTTTAGCCTCTTCTACCCAGAAAGCTTGCCCCTCTTGAGGCAGAGTATCGATGGGATCAAAGTATTCATAGAGCTTATTGAGTGCTTCCGGATTATCCCATTCAATGCTGGTTAGATAATTTTTGGTCCAATAGGAAATTCCCTTCACTGTGTCATAAGAATGAGTTTGATGAACCCACCGCTTACCCACAAACGGAACATCACAGACAATTCTTGGAGTAGCAAACCCCGGCAAATACCCCATGATATCGTGCTGAAGGCTTTGAGCTTTGGCCAAGGAAACTCTCCAATGCTCCGAATTCGGAATCATGTCGCACATGTAGAAATAATACGGAGTAATATGGCCATGATCTTGTAATTTAAAACAGAGATCTAAAAGCGCTTTTTGTGAATCGTTAACTCCTCGTAGTAATACCCCTTGGTTTCTGACATCTCTAAAACCCATATCTAAAATCTTTCGAGCCACTTTCGAAACAAGTGGGGTCAGAGATTGAGCGTGATTGATGTGAGTATGAACAGCAACACTCACCCCTCGTTGAACCGCTTTTTTGCCTATTTTCTCAAAAGCCGACAAAATCTCATCCTGCAAGAAGTGCTGAGGCACTCCCATAAGACCTTTACTCGCAAGTCGAATGTCACGAATATTTTCGATATCTAACAATGACAAAACAAAGGACTCTAAAGTTTGTGCCGGTAAGTTTGCAATATCTCCCCCAGAAACAACCACATCTCGCACGGAAGGAGTTTTTCTTAAATAATCTAAGATCTGTTCATGTCGGTCTTTTTGAGGGACGTCAAACTTTCGCTTAGCCACTTGAGGCACACTTTGACCGACTAAGTCCATTCGAGTGCAGTGGCCACAATATTGGGGACAAGTTGATAAAAGCTCTGCTAATACTTTGGTGGGATATCGATGAGTAAGCCCTTCTACAACCCACATTTCATGTTCATGCAGACTGTCTCGAGTGGCTCTCGGATGACTAGGCCATCTCTGATCCCTGTCTGAAAAAAACGGGATCATATACCGCCTTACAGGGTCATTTTTTAAGTCTTCTACTCGCATCGTATTTATCATTTGAGGCGGGATGAGCATAGCCATCGTCGAGCGCTCTGCTTGATCCTTTAGGATATCTATTGCCATTGCATCTGTTAAAAAATTACCTAAAACCTGCTTCAGTTGAGCTACGGACTTTATAAAATTTCGTTTCTGCCAAAGCGCACTGGTCCAATCCGCCTCTGAAACATCTTTATAGCCTGGAATTCTTCTCCAATCAGGCTCAACAAATTCAGCCTTGTACTGATAGGGATAGGGTTGTTTAGTAGCCGTTGCAGCTTTCTTTTCCTTATTAGTAGCGGACATAGCTCTCCCAAGGGTTAAATCTTTTTTTCTGACAATAGCTCGTCTTGCCTCGATTGACAAATAACTGCTGAAAGTGGGCTCTAGTGCTTTTTAGGCTTTTTGATATCGAGCTCAATGATGGGCGGAGGGAGTTTCTCAGAGTCTAGGGCCTCTTGAATTTTCTGAGCCCTCGATTTACCCATGGCCAGCTTTTCTGAACCGATTCCTGAGAGAATCCCTTCGAGTTTTAATTGAAAATCCTGAACCCGAGAGCAGTTGTTAATCGCCTCTTCTTTGGAAATAACCCCTTCTTTGTATAGCCTCATGAGATTGTCATCAAAGGTTTGCATTCCCAGATGGCTAGACTCAGAAATGGCTTTGTGCAAATCTAAAGTGCGTTTGGGATCTAAAATCATGTCCTTGACCCGCTGATTGGCGATAAGAATTTCTAAAGCAGGTACTCTTCCCGAACCATCGGCTTTCCCCACAAGACGTTGTGAAATGACTCCTTGTAAAACAGAGGCCAATTGAGACCTTACCTGCCCTTGATAACCAGCAGACACACTCCCTAAAATTCTATTCACAGTTTCAACCGAATCATGGGTGTGCAGAGAGCTTAGTACTAAATGCCCCGTTTCAGCTGCAGAAAGAGCCATTAAAATAGTCTCTTCATCTCGCATTTCTCCTACCAATATGACATCGGGATCCTGCCTTAGAGCGTATTTTAAAGCTTGGGCAAAATTTTTAGTGTCAATCCCCACTTCTCTTTGAGTCACAATGCTCTTACGATCTTTGAAACTAAACTCAATAGGATCTTCCAAAGTTACAATGTGAGATGAAGTGTTTCGCGCAATATGGTCGACGATAGCAGCCAAAGTACTCGACTTACCGCTACCGGTAGCTCCTGTAACTAGAACCAATCCTCTACCAGACATCGCCAATTCTTCAACAACCGGAGGAAGTCCTAATTCGGAAAAATTTTTAATTTGCTCAGGAATCAATCGACAAACAAAACGAGGAAAAGATCTTTGTTGGCAAATATTGATGCGAAATCTGCCCACACCCAAAATCTCGTGAGCCAAGTCTACTTCTTCGCCGTTTTCATACTTAGCCTTCTGTCGATCATTCATCAAATGATGACAGAAATCTGAGAGCTCAAAATGATTGAGGCGGGGAAATACATTCCCCGCCTCATCACTTAAATAGTAAAGGCCTCCATGAACTCTAACAATCGGAGGAAGCCCAGCTTTTAGATGGATATCTGAAGCTTTCTTTTCACTCGCCCTTCTTAGTATTTGCTCTAACGGGGCTAGCGGGTTTTCCAGCTTTTGTTGCTTCTTTGGAATCATCTTCAGAGTCATCCTCTTCACGGTCAGAAGCTTCTGGAGTAGCGGCTAAAATGGCCCCGCCATCCTTCTGTGCTTTAGCTTCGACCTTTTTCTTGATCTTATCGGCATAATCAGGATGCTCTTTAAGGAATAACCTTGTGTTTTCCCTGCCTTGGCCTAGCTTTTCGCCTTCAAAAGCAAACCAAGAACCACTCTTATCAATCACGCCATATTGCAGCGCAATATCAATAATATCCCCTTCTTTAGAGATACCTTCTCCAAACAAAATGTCGAATTCGACTTGTTTGAATGGGGGAGCCATTTTGTTCTTAACCACTTTCACGCGCGTACGGCTTCCTTTGACGTCGTCCCCTTCTTTAATAGCGGAAACTCGACGGATATCTAAACGAGCTGAAGCATAAAACTTAAGCGCATTTCCACCCGTGGTTGTTTCAGGATTTCCAAACATCACTCCTAGTTTCATTCTCAATTGGTTAATGAAAATGACACAGGTTTTGGATTTACTGATACAGCCAGTGAGCTTACGAAGAGCTTGAGACATCAAACGGGCTTGAAGACCCATATGAGAATCTCCCATATCTCCCTCGAGTTCGGCTCTAGGTACTAGAGCTGCTACCGAGTCCACAACAACGACATCAATTCCACCACTTCGAACTAAGATCTCAGCAATTTCTAGTGCCTGCTCACCTGTATCAGGCTGAGAGATCAAAAGCTCTTCTGTGTTTACTCCCAATTTTTTTGCATAAACAACATCAAGAGCATGCTCAGCATCGATGAAAGCAGCTACACCACCCTCTTTTTGAGCTTGAGCAATCGTTAAAAGAGCAATGGTAGTTTTACCAGAAGATTCTGGCCCATAGATTTCTGTTATTCTTCCACGAGGAAGACCACCAACCCCCATCGCTAAATCAAGACCCAACGAACCTGTCGAGATAACTCCCAAATCCATGTTAAGTTTTTTTCCATCACCCAATTTCATGATGGAACCTTTTCCGAACTGCTTCTCAATCGACATCAACGCCATGTTGACCGCTTTTTGTCGATTCTCAGCTCCCTCTTGTCCTGGTTTATTGATTTCCATGTGTTTCTCCTCTTGGTTAAAGCCTTGCTCTCAAAATGAGATGCATGATCAAATTTCCGTAGACGCCCGCGACCACATCATCGAGCATCACACCCAAACCGTTTTTCAATTTCTTATCAACCCAATTTACTGGGACAGGTTTCACAACATCAAACAACCGAAACAACAAAAACCCAATCACCAACTCGTAACCCGTTATGGGAATACCTATCATAGTGATCATCAATCCGACAATTTCATCGATCACAATATATTGGCAATCTTGCTTTTTAAAATATTGACACGTAACGCCACTCGCCCAGACACCTAACGCACCAAGTAATAAGACCCATAAAAACTGAACAAGAACAGAATTGCCCCAAAACTTCCAAACCAAAGCCACTCCGACAGCCGAGCCCCAAGTTCCGGGTGCCAATGGGATAAACCCGCTCCCAAAGCCTGAAGCGAAAAAGATCGCTGACCAATCCTTGAAACGCTCTTTCCATTGCTGTGCATTCATCATGAGCTACCGTTGAATCCCTCTTTGAGGAATGTGCTTCGACTTCTCTCATCTGGCAAGAGGACAATGAAGAAGGGAATTAAAAAAGCCAACTCATTTTGGGGTGCGTTATTTTCTTAAAGGGGAAATAGTTTTTCGAGTTTTGTCTTTTAGAACGGTTTGGGTCACTTCGGGCAAGTGATAAACCCAGACTCCACTATAAAGCTCACTAAGAATATAACCGGCAGAGCGAATTTTATCATCGATTTCCCACACACCCTCTGCTCCAATAATGTTTTCGTGGTATTCAAGGCATATCATTTTACTAAAACGGTTTTTAAGAGCCGCATCAGCCGAGCGAAAAACAAAAAGCTCTGCTCCCTCACAGTCGATTTTCACAACATTAAATTGCGGGCTTCCTTGATTCAACCACCATTGATCAAATTTCTGGCTGGGCACTTGGATAGTTCTAAGTCCTGACACTTTATTTTGAAATAAACTGCTCGCACCACTGTTCGTACTAAAAGAGAGAGAGAGTTTTACTGAACCCTCTTTATCGCTAAAAGCTAGCGAAAAAGTTTTAATATTAGACAAACCATTTGCCTCTGCATTTTGATCGATTATTCTCGAAAGCTCTGGTTGAGGCTCAATGGCTAAGACTTTTCCAGAAACACCCACCGTTTTTGAAGCTTTGACTGAAAAAAAACCCTCGTTAGCTCCAATATCTAAAAATACATCCCCTGGCTCTAACAATCCCATTACCGCCTCGCAAAAAACCGGCTCGTACGTTCCGGTTCTAATCACCTCTTGTCCGAAATGCGAAACCGGATCGACAAAAAACTTCACTCCTTGAGCAGTAATCCAACCTCTCTGAATGCCTAAAATGCTTTTTAAAAATGTAGATAAAATAGAAGGACGTATTCCGTAAACTAAAGTCTGCACCCTCTGAAGAAAGGGGCTCCAATCAGATTCAATAGCTCTTTTTAAATAAGATTCGGACATGAAGATTAATACTATCTAAAGCGGTCAGTAAACTAAACCCATTTGTTGGAATTAACACAAAGATTAAGCCGTGATCACCGCAGCAAATAGGTCCGGATATCCATCGCCTGCTCTCTATTTAAACTATCTTCAAAAGCAGGCATCGCGCGGATACCTTTAAGAACGACTTCGTAGAAATAGCCCTCGGGCACATGTCGACCTTTCAAAGTAGGCCCTATTTTCCCCTCGGCTTTTTCCCCGTGACAGCTGGAACAATGGGTTGCAAAAAGTTTTTCACCATGTGAAGCATCGCCATGAGCTTCTCGGCGCGTTTCGTGAATTTCATTCTCTCGACTGTAATCGACGACCTCTATTGGTTTTGGCTGAGGATCTCGCTTTAAGAAGTAATCAACGAGGGCACTTTTTTCTTCTGCTGTCAGGTTCACTCCAAAGCTCTCCATTTTGCCTAATACTTTTTCCCAGCCCTCTTTTGAAAGCTCTTGGACAGAAAGAAGAGATTGCGTATGACAAGTAAGACACTTCTCCTCAGCAACACTCTCCCCGATGAGTTTAGGAGATGTTTTCTTAACAACGTGAACCGGAACTTTATCAACAGCATTCCAAAGATAACCACTTGGGTTCCAGTCAGCAACCAAAGGCTGAACATTTCCAGCAGTATCAGTGGCTCGCGACATCACCACTTTCTTACCTATCTTTTTAAATTCAATAGTAGCTTCAAATTCCTGCCATCCACCCTCCGCGTGAGGAGCTTCAAGTTTAGCAAGTGACCAATTTTTTCCCTGATCGGTTGAGATTTCAACTTTAGAAATAGTCCCAGTACCGGAAAAAGTTTTTCCTGTAACTTTCATGGGTCCCAAAGCTACTTTCTCATGACCTCGAGGATGAAGAATAAAAGATTGTACTCGGAGAGTAGTAATGGGGACTCCAGTTGCTGAATCCCACTTTTCACCTGGCCTAATAGGATTCTTGGGCATTCGATACCCCTTCTTCATGAAGAAACCAGCATCTTCAGTTTCCATGAAAGTGATCTTTCTTACCCATTTTATCCAATTATTCGCATACCAATGGGGCACAGCGAGTCTCACGGGGCCTCCGTGAAGAATGGGAAGTGGCTCGCGATTCATTTTTAGAGCAAGAAGAGTGTCAGGAGCCATCATTTTATCGATGGGGATACTACGTACAAAAGGCGGAACAGTGGGAAGGGCTGGGAGATCGGCCCCTTCAATACGGGCGAATTTTGCATTGGGCTTAAGCTTTACCGACTTTAATATCTCTTGAAGAGGAACTCCGGTCCATTCAGCATTGCCGACCGCCCCTTTTTCCCACTGCAGCCCTGAAACTTTAGGAAATTGAAAACCCCTTCCATTTCCTGAACACTCTAAGACAGCATAATAACTTTTCTGTGGCATTTTTTGTAAAGCAGATAGATCAATTTTTGTCGGGTTTTCGACAAGACCATCGATTTCAATTTCCCACTTCTCCGGCATAGTAGGAACACCATGATGGCTTCTGATAAAAAACGAAGCAATGGGGGTTTCCCATGGGTCTAGGGCATCAAGATTCGACTCCGCTTGCAAAGGGCGGGTGTTTTGTTTGATGAGGGCGGGGGCTGAAAAAAGAACACCCGATACAATCAGACCCAAACTCAAGAAAAGTATTTTTATTAAATTTCGCATAGGTTCTTAAAAGGTGTCAGTCA
>DDPO01000054.1 GCA_002342225.1 Bdellovibrionaceae bacterium UBA2466
GGCGCTTCTTTCGGCCTTACCGCTTTTGGATCATTGGAAGGCATCCAACTCGCCATGCCCGGCCGATCCTTCCACTTTCCGTCCATCGCCTCCCGCTCTTTTAAGGGAAAGACGTTGCGGATTACCATAGGCCGCCGGCACCCGTAAGCTTGCACGAGCGCATCGGCCATCGCCTCGGAAGTGCAACTGCTATGGACTCCGTGGCAAAGCAGGTTTTTCTCCAACTGTTTCAGCAGCCGGATCGGCCGATCCCATCTTGCTTCTGGCAAAAGATCCTCCGAAAACCAGTCCTCCATGTCCACACCCACGCTCCTTCCCTCTTTTCGCAACTGTTCCGCCGCCCACATGCCTGCCTCGGAATGGGCGATGTAAAGGTCGGCACTTCTTTTTCTTCCTTCTTTCCAAAGCAGTTCAGCCATGGGTCCTAACTGCCAACGGTTTTCCCAGCCTAGCCATCGGTGAACTTGGTTCCCCAAATACCGCATAAGCCGAGAAATGTTTTTTCCTGGTACGCCTTGATGGGGCATCAGGCCGGTGAACTTCCAGTTGCGCCCCGCCACAAGTTTTTCATCCCGTATCCGATAAGCTGGGTTGGCACCCGAGCCCAGCACTTCAACCTTATGCCCGTCGCCTGCAAATGCCTCTGCTTCTTTGAAGACCCTCGGGTTGTGGCAAAGAGCGTTGCCGGATAAAATTACAAAATGTTTTACCACCAGAAACTTACTTTTTTTAAAAAGAGTGATCCGTTTGTTCCGCGGCTTGGTTTAATATTTTTTCAAGGTTGTTATGAAGTATTTCAGGATCATAACTTTCTTGTGCCTTCCAAACTAATTCTTGTGCCTCTTTTCGGGTATTCGTATGTTTTAGCAAATGAATGGCCGCAGTTATTTGAGATGAATCTAAAGAACATAAGACCAGGGTTGGCGCCATGACCTCCTTTGCCCAAATATAAGCTGTGCCGTAGTCAGGACCTATCATCAAAATAGGTAAACCGATTTGGCAAGCCTCTGGTATTTTTGAAGGGAAACACTTTTGCACCAAATGCCTATGTTCTGGTTCAAAACTTTGGGGAATTAAAATCACGTCGAAATTTGAGGCTAAGTATTGAATAAGCTCCTCTGCGCCCAAGGATCCCCCATCCGTTACAAAAGGCCGTTTTGCAAGTTCCTGCCTTTCGGCACTTTCTCCATGACTGAAAAAGGTAAGAGTTGATCCAGTTTCACCCAAAACATCTGCAACAGCATTAAGAACTTTTATGTTTCCCATGAGCTCCCCGAAAGTAGCTATCCGTAAAGGTCCGGAATGGCTTTCTATTTGAGGACGATAATGGCGTTTACTAGGTATAGGGGGAAGAATTTCGCATGTGGCGGACCCATATTTCTTTTGAAATTCCATAGCCGTCGATCGACTAATGCAGACCCGTTTTTTGGCTTTGTGAAAAATGTTTCTTAATGGTTGCGTTAAAAGGGACTTGCTCCATTGCTTTTTATTTATCATTTCTTGCCAATCATCATGAATAATAACGATAAACGGAATTTTTTTTCGTTTTGCGGTTTGAAACGCTGCTAGGAAAAAAGGCGAGCTCCAGACACTTAAAATAATGTCCGGCTTTTTTATTTCGGCAATCGATAATCCTTTGTTTTCTATATCTCGTGCGCGAAGAAAAAACCACAATGGCTCAAGACCAAGTTTTGCGAGTATGCGCCTTGGAATGTTTTGTGATTGGTCGTTGAGTCGTATTCCCTCACATGCCATTTCCAAATGACGCAACTTCGGGTTATCTTCCGTAATAGCAAAGACCTGGTTATTTTTTGCCAAACGCTCAATATGTCTATGCATAAGCACATAGCCGGCGTTTAGCGATGCCGGAACAACATCCGATATATAAAGAATTTTAATTTTCTTTACGCTTATAAAGCGCATCCCCCTGAAGCAATTCTTGATGGGGCCCACGATAGCCTTCGTGAATGGACAACAAATAAAAACCTTTTGTTTTTAAATACTTGTCGATTTCAAAAAAGGTTGCTGATTTCTTATACAATCGTAAGAAAGATATTTCTAAGAAAATATAATTAATTTTTTGAAGGCTTTTTTTGGCACCCTGTAACACTTTTAGTTCGTTTCCTTGAACGTCGATTTTAAGCAGATCTATTTTTTCGTTTTGAAAATTGTTATCATAAATTTTATCAAGTGTTTTGACTTTTACTTTAATGGTTAAGACTTTTTTTCTTAGTTTTTGTTTCTTTAATATTTCTTCTTCTTGATTTTTTAAAAGAGATGAGCTGTAATGAAACTTATGCAAATAAAAGTTTTGGGTTTTTTCCTTATTTGATAGCGCACACTGTTCAAATCGGATTTTTGCTGAGTCGATTTTAATTTTTTTTTCTAAGTTTGGAATTGGATCAATTAGTACGGCTTTTCTAAAGCCAAAGTACTTTTGAACTGAATTGGCAAATTCACCTGTTGATGAACCAACATCAATGTAGGTAATTTTCTTTTTTGGCAAAAATTTTACAAGTGCTGGTTCGCATTCTGTTCTGCTAAAAGGAATTAAGTAGTGTTTTAATACTTTTTCTTTCAAAAACAAGGAGACCGAATGTTTAATTTTCGCTAGCATATTTCTTTTATTTGCAGTGGGAAACTTCCGTAACTCCAATTTTGATCTAAAATCAAGGCTCCTGTTTCTGGTGGCTCCGGATTTACCTCAAATTGAATACCTGGATCAATTTTGCTTAATATTTCGATCATAGGGTACGCGATTTGCGCTGTTAAATAATAAGTTCCTTTGGCTATTTGATTTAGATCGATGATATAACTTTTTTCTTGATATCCAGTTTCCAATTTTAACATGTGTTCTCTTTTTAATAGTCCAAGCGAAGCAAAAGCAATGCTATTGTACAAATGATCTTTTAAAGTTATTTCTAAGCTTACTGAATCAGGCTTACAGCTATTTACGCCAATTTTTATAGTGATTTTTGTATTTATTTTGCAATCAATATTTTCGATCCGAAGTAGATTTAGGAATGGTTTTGTTGTTTTTTGTAATTGTCTTTTTATTTCTATATTGCTTATGTTTGTTTTTAGGTATTTATCAATACTCGATCTTGTGTTGCCAAAATATTGGACTTTTCCATTATTTAGTAAGATTGTTTTTTCACAGAGGGATCCGATTACGCCCATATTGTGGCTGACAAACAGGACGGTTCG
>DDPO01000134.1:0-335 GCA_002342225.1 Bdellovibrionaceae bacterium UBA2466
CAAAATGTATTTCCAGTGGCTAACCAGCCCTGGTCAGCTTTTATTTCGGTTGGCAACAAACTACCTGCTTCAAGAATTTCAATCTCTTGACCTTGGCCCGTATTTGAAGTTCTTACCTTTGTTGGTACAGAAACTGGTCTGAACTCAATCTCTTCGGCTAGCAGCTTCTTAAATTCGGATTCAACCGAACGTCTCACTAAGGGGTTAAAAAGTGCCCCTACTTGAGGTCGGTCCGCAGACTGCTCACCATGAGTTCCTGCTCGCCCCAAGATACCGGCTAGAAAACTAGCAGGGTCCGTTTTGATAGGATTTTTTTCTGTGACAGTTAACTTCTC
>DDPO01000134.1:392-10208 GCA_002342225.1 Bdellovibrionaceae bacterium UBA2466
TCTACAGAATCAAAAACCAATGAAAGTTTATCTGCCTCTGGACCTAGAGCCACATTACAAAAGTCTAATAATTTTTGCATCCGAGGACTGCAAAGAATTTTTCTTAGTTGAGACATTTTGAGTTCTTTTCCAGCAATTTCAGAAGCCATGATTTGAGTGATTAAGTCCTGATGAATAAGCCCACTCGCAACTAACTGAGATGGGTTTTCAAAGCTGGGCTTGGGATTTCTCTCCGTGGATTTTTTTAAGTCACTGACTGTAAATTTCAGGGCTCCATTTTCACCAGTTTGAGTAGATAGCTCAGACGAAAAGGGAATTTTTTCTTTATCTGCAAATGCCGGGGCTAATACTTTTAAAGTTGAGTCGATGAAATCTTTTGCTGCTCCCGTTCCTCTTTGTACCTCATTTTGAACTTCCTGAGTTAACTCTTGTCGTTCTCTTGGAAGTTCAGAAGCTACTTCAGTTTTTGCTTGTTGCTGTGCTTTCCGATTCACAACACCGTTTAAAAGACCAAAGCTATTGGAAGTTGAAATATCTTGGGGCTGAATGTTCACGGTTCCGCTAAATTTCCCCATCTCAAGTCCCTTTTCTCCGAGCGTCATCTCCTGTGAAAAATTTGCATTAACTTTCGCCGCAACAGTTACATTCACAGTATTTCGACGTCCAATTTGCCTTTTGGTTTGGCTGACTGAGGAACCATCAAGTTCGAGGTCTAAAAAAAACTTCCCCCCACCCGAAGCATTGCCAATTCGGGGAGTTACAGTGAACTGAATATCGGGGTCGACCACTCGCCCTCGCTTTGTAAAAGGGTCGGTCTTAGTACTTTGAAATTGAAATTGCTTGAGGAATTTTTCGCTAACAGTGAACTCCCCCACTTCACAAAAAGACCAGCTGCCGTGCAGCAAAACAAAAAGCGTTAAATAACGCTGAAGACTTCTTGAATTCATGTTCTAGGTCCTTTCGATAATGCTCTAAGGGTGCAAAAGCTGCGCCCGTCTTGTGTAAAGCTAAAAATCAAAGAGCGGTTCGTATTCAAAAAGGGTTCGATGTATAAGTTCCATTCGAGTCAATCTGAAGCCAGCCAGAAAAAACGACTGGCACCTTCACGACATATGAGCTAAAACCAAGGAAAATTATTGGATACAACCATGAAGACACAAGCCTTCGTATTTATTGCGTTATTTTCGTTTTCTGCTTTTTCCTGCTCTACTAAAAGCTTAAATGGAATTGATCTCAGAACTGGAAAACACTTCGAATCAGAAAAAAACTCAGCCCAAAGAGGAAGAGTAGTTGTTTTCCTTTCTGCAAAATGCCCTTGCTCCAGGAGTCATGAAAGTTCTTTAAAAGAACTGGCCAATGAGTTCTCCGATTTTTCATTCATTGGAGTTCACTCCAACAAGGATGAGGACGAAGGTTTATCCTCCATCTACTTCAGGGAACGGGGACTCAATTTTCCGATTATTCAGGACAAAGAATCCCGCATTGCAAATGATTTTGGAGCCATGAAAACACCCCATGCTTTTATAGTGGGACCCAGCGGAGAGTGCTGGTTCAATGGAGGAGTTGATGACACTAAAGACGCTTCAAAGGCAAAACAGTTTTATCTAAAACAAGCACTTCTTGATCTGAGATCAGGAAAAGAGCCTGAACAGAAGACCACTCGAACTTTGGGTTGCACTATCATGCGCTAAACACTTAGGAGAAAACAACATGAGTCTCAAATTAAAAACAGTTCTAATTGTCATAGGTTTCTTATTGATTACGAGCTGCGGGAAAGAAGCGGAGAGTTCACGATTAAATAGATTTCAAAGCCAATTTGCCAGACGCAACCAATCTACGTGCCCACTCAAATTTGCAAGCTCGGGACTTTGCAGTGAAATGAATTGGACAAGTGGACCTTCGGTAGAAAAAGAGTCCTCGTTTACCATTACATTTTGGAGCGAAAAAGATGGCTCATCAACAGGGCCTTGGGTTGAACCCTCTGCTCAAGTCGGAGCTTTTATCCGTATGACCTGTTGCGGAAGTGTCTTTTTTCCGAAAGTGACCAAAGTTGAACCAGGAAAATATTCTGTGACGAACGTTAAGTTCACTCCTGGTAAGTGGGAAGTTTATGTGCAACTTAAATCCGGAGATGTCGTTGAGAAACAATTCCTAACGATTCAACTCGATGATTAGAATTTCATTTCTTGGTTTATTCGCTCTAATTTTTTCTCAAATTTCAGAAGCTGCGCCCTGTTGTGGAGGCACGGCCAATATCCCCTCCCTTATTTCTGGGGATGACAGTGCTCAATTAACTACTTCCATTCTTTCATCTCAGGTTATTGCTGAAGCGCCGGTCGGGGGGGGTATCAAATATAGAAAATCGAATGATAATGAGTCAGCTCGAACTATAAAAATAGATGCAGCAACTTTATTGTCTGATAGATGGCAAGCTGGCATTTCCCTGCCGATGACACAAAGGTCTCGCAACCGAGGTTCATCAGAGGCCTCTGCAACTGGGCTCGGAGACATTTCGGTCAACTTAGGTTTTGAAGCATTACCAGATTGGACCTACAGTCCCTGGCGCCCCAAAGGAATTGTTTTTTTAACAACCACTTTTCCTACGGGTGGTTCAATCTACGACGCCAAAGAATTATTTAGAGTAGACTCCAGAGGCCGAGGTTTTTACTCAATCTCTGCGGGTCTACTGCTCCTAAAAACATGGGGAGCTTGGGACACTTCACTGGTCATGGAAGCTCATCGTCCCCTCTCACGAACAATTAAAAATGAACTAGGAGAGCTGAACTTAAAACCGGGTTGGGGTACAAGCGGAAATTTTTCATTGGGTGTAAGCCCACTAAACGGAGATTTTCGACTAGGAATCTCGATGGCTCCAAGCTTTGAAGCTCCGGTAGCTACCGAGGGGCTCGTTTCGGGACAAGGAGAAAAAGTCAATCTCTGGACCGCAGCCACTCAACTTAGTTACATGGCTAATGAAAATCTTTCCATGAGTCTCACTTACTCCGATCAGACGCTCATTCGCGCTTCTGATAATACAGCATTAAATAGGTCTGTTGCTTTCCTCATTCAAAAGCGCTGGGAAAGATAATTTCGATTCATTCTCTGCTTGGGCCCCTCAAACGAAATCACTTGATCCCCATTCCACAAACGAGTAAACCCACCGAATGAAGAAGTTTTTGATATTTTCTTGGTTCGTTACGCTACTTATCACAACACAAACCTTTGCTTCTGTTGCATCGGTTTTTGAAAAAAATTATTATGATTCTTATCGAGAAGGAAAATGTGGACTAAATGTTCTTAACTTTTTTGAAAGACTAGAATCAAAGGGAGAAGACGTTCGGAGTTTAAGCTTAGTTTATCTTGTTAACAAAGGGACAACTGTATTTGGAATGGTGAATGCCGAAAAAGCAAGAACTACGCTTCACGGAAAGTTAACAACCGAAGAAAAAAATTGGTATCACCATCAATTTGCTATCGATATAAATGGCACAGTCTACGACTTTGACTACTTGAATTATCCTCGCCCGCTGTCGCTTAACAAATATGTTGAAGACATGTACCTCAACGAGAATGAGTGTTTAACTCCCAAAGCTGCCGAGTTTTGCGCTGGCAGAAACAATAAACTCAGAGATTACTATGTAAATCTGACCGAGGCTCAAGAAGTATTAGAGGGCAACGGACGAGCTTATTGGTCTGGTTCGTTGCAACAGCTGCTGGATAAGTACAAGTAAATTAAAAGGGTCGCGCACTATTAATAGTAAAGGGAGCACTGTATTTGTGTCCGCCCCCGTTAATACTCCACTGTGAACCATTGGCAATAACAAAACCTTGAGAACCATCGACCGTAATACTCCCGTAAACCCGTATCGCTTGCGTACTTAATCCAATGCCTGCAGAAGCCGGAATACCACAAGGGCTGTGCACGGATGTACCGGCTGCCACATCGACTGTTTGTGAACAGGTATGAATTTGAGTTACCGAGGGGGCAGCGCTTTGAATATATGCAACATTGTGATTTACAGTGACTCTTTGAAGAACAGTCGAGGGGTTATAAACAATAATGTCCGAGCCCAGAGCGGAAATGTCAGTATTAAGAATAGAAAAAATAGTCTCCATGGCCCAATAGACGGTGCGATTAAATGACGCCGATTCAGCCCGCAAAAAGCTGGAGTGGCAAACAAAAGTGAAAATGAAAAGTATTTGGATAATGCCCTTATTTAAATCAGATGAAAGAGTTTTTTTAAGTTTCATATTCTAGGTCAAATTTTAACATATTTCCGAAAAAGCTCCATCAAAGCTTTAATGTCACGTTCACGTGAAAAACTTTTTCTGGTTACTAGAATGATTTCTCTCCCAACTTCGGTCTCAAAAGGAATATAGGTGACGAGTCCCTTTAGATTATTTTCTTTGGGAACCGCTAGCTCTGGCATCAAAGTATAGCCGACTCCACTTGCAACTAAATGCCGTAAAGTTTCAAGACTGGTCGTTTGAAAAGACTCTCTCAATATTCCTTTCCCTTTAGGACAAAGTTCTAGCACTTGATCAGACAAACAATGACCATCTGCTAGCAGTACCATTTCACGCGCGTCTATTTCACGAGTTGAAAGAGTTGCTTTATTTTCAAGTCGGTGACCTTTGGGAACTGCTGCAAAAAACTTTTCGAAATAAAGATGATGTTTAACAAACTTTTCGCTTGAGAAAGTATCGGCTGCAATCACCGCATCTAGCTCCCCAGAATCAAGCTTGTTTAAAAGACTTTCGGTTAATCCCTCTTCAATAATGAGCTCGCATTTCGGAAAAGCTTTTCTCAAAGGTAACAAGACCTTTGGCAGAAGATAGGGGCCCACTGTCGCAATAGCTCCCAAACGAAACATTCCAATCAGTGGCTCTTTATTTAGTCTGGCTTTTTCGATAAGAAGAGAGGCTTCGTCCGCAATCTTTTGAGCTTGTGCCAAAATCTCCCTTCCTTTTTCAGTAACCCTAACACTTCGATTGTCCCGCTCAAAGATCTCGACCCCAATTCGTTCCTCGAACTTTCGAATTTGAGTGCTCATTGCGGGCTGGGAAACACGGCAAGCTTCAGCCGCTTTTGCAAAGTGCTGAAACTTGGAAACAGCCAGTAAGTACTCGATATCCCTAAGAGTAATCCAGTTTGAATTCATAACTTATATTTATCATAACATTAATTTTAATAACTTGGAAATATCACTCGGAAAAGACCAAGATGGGATCAGAAAGTCACAAAGGAGGACTTATGAAAACACTGAAAAGCTTTCAAGATTCTAAAACTAAAAAGAACTTAGAAGCAGCTTTTGCAGGTGAATCGATGGCTAACCGAAAATATCTCTATTTCGCAAGGCTCGCTAGAGAGTTAGGTGATGAGGAGGTTGCAAAAGTATTTGAAGAAACGGCTCACCAAGAGACAGAGCACGCTTTGTCTCATCTTTCTTTGATTTATCCCAAAGAAGGACTCACAGTAACAAAGCTTCTTGAAATGGCTATCGAAGGTGAACGGTATGAACACACAACGATGTACCCCGGCTTTGAAAAACAGGCCTTAAGTGAAGCAAGTGAAGAAGCTGCTAAAGAATTTTCTGAACAAGCTAGAGAATCACGTGAGCACGATGAGAGATTCACTAAAGCGCTGGAACTGGCGAGAAAAAGGTTTGCGGCGTTAGCAAAAATCGAAAAAGTTCATGCCGACCGTTATCAAAGTTTCTTGAATAAAAGGAAGGGGGCTTTATGAACATTCATTACAGAAAATTTTTATGTGTCGTCTGTGGTTTTATATACGATGAAGAAAAAGGTGATCCTGAATCTGGAATAGCTCCGGGAACCAAATGGGAAGAGATTCCCGCAGACTGGAGTTGCCCCGAATGCGGTGTTACTAAAAGTGATTTTGAAGAGCTCAAGTAGAGTCGCGCGCCGAGTCGATAAATTAAATTTACAAAGCCAGTGAAACTGGCCTACGGTTTCCTTATTCAAGGAGGAAATCATGAAACACTTATTACTAATGATCTTCGCAGTCGCTTTAACAGCACCTGCGATGGCTGACATTCAAGATGAAGCTAGACTTGAGCTGGATCAAATGAACAGTCGAGGATGGCATCATATTGGATGTGTTAACCAAAGCAATGGAGCGAGAAAGTGCCTCCAGAGAGCCCGACAACAAGGTTACTCTCATTCTAGAGTTCAACAAGACTATCTCTGCAACCCCAGAGTGTTTCTAACCTGCTATGGTTGGTCTGGAAGAGGGGAAGACAACCTCAACGAAATGGAATCTGAGCTATCTCGTTCCACTTGTGGTGGGTATGTCAAACCAGCGACTTGTAACTCTCACCCACAATGCAAGTGGGTCGGTAGCTGCGTTCCTCGTTAAAAAACTAGATTCATTTTAAAAACCGGCTGCAGTATGCGGCCGGTTTTTTTATTTTCTAAAAACTTTGGTCGTTAACAGTTGTAAAAATTAGATCTCTTAATGTCCTTGAAACAGTGTTCGTGCCCACGACTGTCTGATAATCTAGAAGTATGAAGTTAGTGATCCTCTTTGTTTTTCTTCTTCAGGCCGTTCTTAGCTTTGCAGCTCAATGCACAGCTCATACGTCCACAAAGAAATATCCACACTTTTCTAAGATTTCTCACTCCTGTTGCCATCAATCAAAATCGATACAAAAAAAATCTGAAGATAAAAGGCAGTCAGATAAACATGAAGGGGCTGGACTGTGCAGTCATTCCTGTTGCGCCCATGTTCTTTTGGCCACGACAAGTTACGGTCTCTTACCGCCCTCAAATTTCTATTTTGTTAAAACTTCCATGGTTCTTTTCCCAAAAAATCATTATCTGACAATTCCTACGCCTCCCCCCAAATTTGTCTAACCTATCCGAGCCCATTTAAAAATTTACAAACTTTACAACCAATAAAAGGATCTATTTATGAAATCACTAATAAACCTAACTAGGCTAATACTCATTCTATTTGCCTTCAACACATCAACTATGTCACTCGCAGCCAATGCTGCTAGCAAACACACGCAGGATCACAGTAAGCACAGCGTGAGCGTAGACTCTCATCAAAAGGTCCAAGCTCAAGATTGCAGCTGTGATTGTGATGAATGCGAAGATGGACAATGCAGTGATTGCTCTTGCACCGACTGCCATTGCGACGGCTGTCACCATTGCTCCTGCCATTGCGATGACTGTTCAAATGGCCACTGTGAGGACTGTGATTGCAGCGATGATCACTGCAGTGACGATTGCCACCACGGCTAGAAAATCTGAATCATTAGGTTAGTACACAAAAGCCCAGGGGACTCAAGTTCTCTGGGCTTTTGTTTTTGAAGTTCTCGTCCTACTTTAAACGAAGATCAAAGCCCCTTTTTGTCTTTTTTGTAAAAAAGAAATCTTAATCTACACTGTATTCAAGTTGGGAACGGTGCCTACACGAGGTCGGACTGGTGTTTGCATACTTGGGGCGCCGATGCGGATAACAGTACTATCCATCATTATTCTCGGAAGTTTTTTAATCGGGAAGCTTTCGTTTTGCGAAACATCGCCCGATTCTATTCAAGCGATAGAGCAGGCCTTTCTAGAGACAGATGCTGCTTACCGCCGACTCTACCCGACGGCTCCGTTAAGCATACCAGGAACCGACTCAAACGATTCGAACGAATCTGGCCCCGAATTTACAGAACTCAAAGAAAAGATTTTGCACAAGGATACTGCCTGCCATTTTTATCCGGATGATATCGCTGATGAAACGGTCGTTCCGTCCGCACGCATAAAAATTTTAAAAAAGTCCGAAACAGACTATTTAGCAAATGCGAAGGAGCTTTTAAATAAGTGCAACGAAATTAAACGAGACTTAGGGAATGGCGCATGCTCCGCGATAGAATTTAATGCGCATGCTAGCGGGTATTCCATCGGTGTGGGAAAGTTTATTGGCTTTCGTGTTACCGCTGGACAGTGGGAAGTATTCCCTGAAAACCCTCAGATCATGAAAAAAGTCGTCGCTTGCCTTAAAGACATTTCCAAACCTGACGCGACGATTGTCTTTGCATCCTGCGGTGGCGCATTAAACAAAAAGGACTACGGGTATGAATGTGTAAAAGAGAAAGTCCTTTTTTACCCTTACAAAAAAGAGGCCCAAGACCTCATCGCGGATTTACTGGATAGAACAGTTATCTCAGCGCGCGGACCTTCAGGTGAAGAGATCGGAACGGCAGTATTTTCTCGGTATGGGTGGTATCGCGCCGAACCTACCCCTCGCAGTAAAAATTTAAAGGCGCAAGATTTGCCGAGACACTTACCCCGCGTAAAACCCGGCTTTCGATACGGCATTCCCACGCATACCCCAGAGTATCCGATAGGGTACGACGAAAAGACCGAGTCGTTTACAAGCGATTAGTCCTGCCCCGTGAGTTAAGTATTTACGTTTATTTGATCCCTAGTCTTTGAATTATTTTAACTTGGATTGGCTCTTCCACAATTAAGGGGGCAAGAGGCCTCTGGTTTAAAATAGGTGTGTCTAAAGCATCTATTTTAAAAACCAGGAGAGACCCCTATGCCTTCATTAAACTCTATCATTGGATTAGAGGGAATTGAGCTTGAAAATGCAGTAGAAACGACAGGGATTGAGGTGCAAGCGCGAGCAGCGTTTTGTCCGGCCTGTGTGCACTGTGGCAATTTCCGGTGTCGGATAAAATCTAGCTTTGTTCGCAAGCTCAAACACAGCCGCCTTGGGACAAGGCTCGTGGTTGTTCATATTCGTTCACACAAGTATTTGTGCCTGCGCTGTAGAAGATTTTTTAATCTTCGAATTCCTGGAATTTTGCCCAGAAAGCGTTCGACCGAGAATTTTCGGATGGAAGTGTATGAAAAACACCATGGGGGAATCTCCCAGAGCCTTTTAAGTAAGACGCATGAGATTTCTCATGCGACTGTGGAGAGGTGGTACCAGGATTTTATAAAAAAACGGGTAAACGAGTTAAGAAGTCGCCATTGTCCAAAAATACTTGGCATAGATGAACATTTTTTCACCAGGAAAAAAGGGTACGCCACAACGTTCTGTGATTTAAAGAATCACAAAGTTTTTGATGTGAGACTTGGAAGAAGTGAAGCCTCTCTCAATCCTTATCTGGAAAGACTTTCAGAGCGCTACCGAACAAAAGCCGTTGTCATGGACTTATCTGAAACGTATCGCTCCATAGCTAAAAAGCATTTCCCGAACGCTATGATTGTAGCCGATAGGTTTCATGTCATTCGGCTAGTGAATTTTAGTTTCTTGAAAGCTTGGGCGATGGTGGATCCAGTTGGTAGAAAAAATAGGGGGCTCTTAAGCCTAATGCGACGGCACAAAAAGAATTTAGAGTCTGAGCAAATCGAGCGACTCAATCAGTATTTAAAAAGAAACCCAGTACTTCAGGAAATTTACGAGTTTAAACAACAACTCAACGAAATATTGCTGACAGTGGAGAAAAACAAAGCACTGCTTCGCCCTAAAATCTACACGCTGATGGAAATGATTCAAAAGCTCCAACAGACTTCTCTTGAACCCTTAAGAACACTGGGAACAACGTTAGAGCGTTGGAAAGAGGAAATAGGAAGAATGATGAGATTTTCTAAAACTAATAGCATTACGGAGGGCTTTCACACCAAAATGGAGATGCTCTCCAGGCGTGCCTTTGGGTTTAGAAATTTTAATAACTATAGAATGCGAGTCCTTGCCCATTGTGGGTGGGATGGCGTATTCACTAGAACTTGAAATCGGAGGCCTTCCCCCGTTGTTGGAGTAGAGCCCTCACTTTCAATGGGTGGTTA
>DDPO01000161.1:0-7927 GCA_002342225.1 Bdellovibrionaceae bacterium UBA2466
AAGATTCCCCCGTCGATCGTTCCCGAAGAACCAGTGTCCGTTCCTATCGTGGTTTCAGAGGAGGATTGTCCAGTTGATGGAACTGAACCCACTAAAGGCAGAGTCGTTACTGATGCAGAATTGTCTGGTAATGAACCTGCTGGAAGAGTTGTTGAAGTCACGACACTTCCTGGAATAGGTATCGAGCCCGTGTCAGAACCTGAACCAGAACCCGATGGAGAACCCGGTATATAGCCTCCATCTGAAGTTCTCGTGCCAAAAGAGAAAACCGATATCGATGCTAAAATTGATTCTTGGCCTTGTTGAAATTCGGACTGGGCTCCTTGCTCAACTCCGGGTGCTTTTTCACCAGGATTAAAAATACTATTTTCTAGTAGATTAGACTCCTCGGCACTTCTTGGCGATGAGCTTTTTGAACAAGAGATAAGAGACAGAAACACAGCTGCTGTAACAACGACTTTTAACCAGCCAATTTTCATTCCTTGATTTGTCATAACTCCTCCTAATGAGTTACATTTAGCTCTTTCTTTCTGAATAAACGATTTCAATGATCGAACCTTTTTTAGGCGATAACCCTGTAAAAACAACAGAGTTCGAGGCACTGTCATAAATATAATTTTCTGGAGCAAACGGAATCTCTTCATTATTAACTACAACGCTAAAGTTGCTGCCACTCGCAACGCTGCTCAGTTTAAAAACGGCACCTCTATCGGCAACCAACTTTGCGATCCCATTGAAACTCGAAGGCAAATCTGCATCACACACACTTAAACTCGTGCTCAAGCCGCCCAAGCTCTCCTGAATAGAGATATATCTTGAACCCGCAAACTCAACTTCACACTTTCCGCCTGGAACACCCACAATCGGAAAGATTAATACTTCAGAGTTTTCATTGGCTTTCACTGTCTTGAAATAATCAGAGTATCGACTCAGTGGGTGAGCGACCCAATTTGTATTGGTTTCAGGTTGTTCTCCCCAGCAGTTGTCTTTGCAAGACCAATCATCTGAGTCACTCATAAAAATGATAACTAAAGGAACACCTGGGCGACTAAATTCGGATTTGTGCTGAAAAATAACTTGATAAGCAGCTTCGAGGCCCTGCTCCCAAAACGAAGTGTTGGATTCTTCAATGTTCTGCATGATGCTCGCAAAGTCACCGGAAGGATCGCTTGAATTTCCTGTCACAATTTTCAAACCCGAATTGGAAGCGACCAAGTTTCCTCGAACACCGCGGTTGTCAGGCAATGAGGGGTTAAACCCACCAAATACATCTACAGTAGTCACGGCTATTTGATAGTCGACAGCTTTGCGGCTATTGAGCGTACTTATAAATGTCTGCATGTTATTTTTGACATAGTCTCTGCGTGGTTTGAAGCTTCCAGAAGTATCAAAGACAAACAGAAAATCATATTTGCGCTCGGCGTAGTCCTGAACAAAAACATCGCTTCTGAGGAGGTTCGAGTAAACCTGTTCTTTGGTATTACAATGCGTGTTCAATAGAGCGATAATCGACAAAAGGCAAAATTGTGCAACCTTCTTCATAATCCATCCCTAGTAACTAAAAATTTTTTGCAGTTTCACTTAGAACTTACGGGCAGCATCAAGAGGGGCTTACTGTTTACGACTTCATGATACAACGTTTCCTAAACTTTTTTTCGCACCTAGCCGATAAGTGGTCAGATAGGGTGTAGAAGTGTGGAATAAAGCTCTGTTTTTAGAGCTTGTAGAATTTTGTTCACAACAATCTTCACATTTTTATTCTCTGAAATGATTAGCTTTTTTTGAGGTTCTGACGATCGAAGCTCTTTTGCTTCGAATTAACATACCTCTTAAAATGAAGTCAGTGGCCTAAAAATAAGCGAGGGAAGTTTTATGAAATCAAATTCAGCCGTCTTAAAGCCAATCAACCAAAGGTTAAGAGCCTACAGTCGAATTGAAATTTCTGGAGATGTAGTCATTCACAATGATGAAGATCTTTACATAGCTCCATTGGCGAATTTGAGCGCTGGCGGTTGTTTTATAACTCAACTCAATTCTATCCCCCTCGGGACTGAAGTTCGAGTTGTCGTCAGATCGACAAAACTCAAAAGCCCAGTACAAGCCCAAGGCATAGTTGTTCGAGTTGAAAATCAAGCAAGAGTGGGAACGGCGATAGAATTCACATCAATACCCGAAGAATCAAGAGATCAAATACAGACTTTAGTCTATGAACACAAAGTTCAAAGTGCTTTAAAAATACTATGAGGGAATCCATGAAGCATCTGCCTTTTCTTTATATTCTGCTATGTCTAGTGGCTAACCTTGGGGTTGCTAATAGTTCCGATGGTCGAATTAAAATCCGAAAAAAAAGCTCTCTAAAGTTTAATTACTCCACAAGCGAAGAATTTAATGCGGAAAAGCAAGCTTTGTTATCAAAAAAGCGGGCTGCATTGATAGGGGATATAAAGAAGTTTATTCGAGAGTCCAGTTCAGCTGACCAAAAAGCCGAACTCAACCTTAGATTAGGTGGGCTTTACGTCGAAGAATATCATTCTCTTCTAGCAAAAGCCCAAACCGATACGAAAAAAGGAAATACTCAATTTGATACTTCTGAAGCCATGGCTTATTTAGATAAAGCCGTCACCATTTACAAAGACTTACTTACCCGTTTCCCAAATCACCCAAGAAAAGATGAAATGCTCTATTCCCTCGCTCTTCTGGATCAAGACAAAGGGAAAAACGAAGAAGCAATCTCATTTTTTCAAGGACTCATCAATAACTTCCCATCGTCAAAATATGCGGTAGAAGCCCATTTGCAAATCGGGGACCATTATTTCGATAAAGGCAAGTTTAAAGAGTCGATTGAGCACTTCGAAAAGGCCATTGAGCGAAAAGATTCCAAAACTCTTCCCTATGCAAAATATAAAAAAGCCTGGGCTTACTTCAATTCACAACAGTACAAACTTTCCTTAACGCTATTCAAAGAGGTGATTGACTCAGAATCTTCAGAAAACTCTGCACAACTTATTCGTCTTAAGAACGAAGCTCTGAGGGACATCGCCCTTCCCTTTGTTGAACTCGGAATGGGTGATCAGGCTATGCGCTTTTATGAAGCACAGGAGGCTCCTCACAACCGAACAGGAATCGAATCTTTAGCGAGCCTCTTTTTAGAAAAAGGAAATTACCAACAAGCGATTACACTTCATGAGAAGCTCATTTCAATGGATCCTAACAACGCTAAGAATCCAGATTTTGAACTCGCCTTAATTACGGCTATTCGACTCTCAAGTGGAGCAGCCAAAGCCATCAGTCGACTTTTTAATCGAGCCCCACTCTATCTCTCGGGTTCCACTTGGTATGAATTGCACTCGGGGGCCCCGGAAACTGTCAAAGCTGCTTCGACTCAATTTGAGGAGAACGCAAGAAAATATGCTTTAGAACTTCATGCGGAAGGCCAAAAAACAAAAAATGATAAATTATATGGAGAGGCTAGAAATTTGTACGAGCAGTATCTTGAGTTTTTTGGATCAACCCAATACGCCCCTACAATTCGTTTTTACCTTGCTGAAATTTTATACAAACAGAAACAATATACTTTAGCAGCAAACCAGTATTATGCGGTCTATCGTTCTCCATCAGCGGGAAACTTAAGGCTGGACTCCATTCGATATGCTCTAAACGCGCTCGGTACAGAAATGAATACTCAAAGGAAAAAATTGGGGCTTACAGAAATTACAAAAGTAACGGCAGAAAAAGTTAAAGAAACCGAAGGAGAACCAACTGCAACCCCCCTCACCCCAGTAGAGACGCAATTTCTTGAAGTCGCCGATGATTACATTTCTCATTTCCCGAAAGTGTCGGATACGGCAGATATTCTTTACCAAACTGGCTATTTGAAATACACCCATCTAAATTTTCCTGAAGCTTACAAAACATTCTGGTCCGTAGTTAATACATTTCCGGGACTTCCCAGTGCCTATAGCTCGGCCTATCTCATCTTAGATATCTTAAATCGCAGGAAAGAATTCCCCAAAATGGTCCAAGCTTGTAATAAGTTTCTGAGTGTTACTGCTTTTTCGAAACCTGATTTCAAAAAAGAAGTCGGAGATATTTTGAGGCGTTCTGAACTGAAAAGAATTTCCGGTTTAGAACAAGACGGGGAATTCTTGGAAGCTGCTGGGGCGTATGTAGAATATACAAAAGCTCATGGGGCAGCCGATGAAACACTCCTTGAAAACGCTTTAAACAACGCAGCTGTTAATTTTTTCAAAGGCAATGACATTCTTTCAGCGATTGAAGTGCAAGAGCGCTTTCTGCGCAGATTCCCAAATAGCCCTTTAAAAGAAAATACAGTTCTTCAAATCGCAAAGAACTATGAGAGCTTAACCAATTTTGAAAAAGCTGCTTCCTACTTTGAACAGTTTGCTCTGCAATTCCCATCGAACAAACAGGCCAGCGTTGCACTTCGATTAGCTGCGCTCTATTACTGGGGTTCCCGAAACGAAACAAAGGCCGAGAAGTTAATGAAGCTTCACTTAGAGCGCTTCCCAAAGGACTTCTCAACCGTTTCCCAAGACCTTTTGGACCTTTACGAAAGCCAAGGAGCTTTCGATAAACAGATGAGTTTCTTTGTCGAGTCAAGGAAACGAAAAGGAATAAGTTATGCTGATTATTTAGCAAACACTTTAAAAATAGCGGATCTTCAACAAGCCCAGTCAGGTGAAATGCCGGTAGCCACAATGGAAGAGGCTTTAAAAGTCACACAGAAACACAGCAAATCCATCCTACAAAGCTCCAACGGTGCTGAACAAATGGCTAAAACTTTGTTTTGGTTTGCAACTCAAAAAGAACAGCTGTTTTATAAAGTTAAACTCGCTCTTCCGCAACGAAATCTAGAACTCAATCTCAAGCGAAAACTCGCTCTTCTGAAGGAGATTGAAAAAGAGTTTTCCCATATCGCCAAATTAGGAGGAGGAGAATGGGGTCTTGGGGCTATTTACAAAACAGCTTCAGCTTACCGTGCACTTGCTGAGGATATTGCCGAGGCACCCGTACCGAGCGAACTCAGCGGAGAACAGCTTGATCAGTATCGCACTGAGCTTAAAAAGCAACTGATCATACCTTTTTCAGAAAAAGCACTTGGATTGGTGACACAATGTTTAGATAAAGCTGAGGAACATGTCGTTTTTTCGCGCTGGACGCCCCAATGCTATTCACTTGGCACTGAACTTAATGAAGAGAAGTATCCTGTCGTCAAAACATTCTATGTTTCACCGCTGCGAGTTGCGGTTATGGAGAATGTGCCAAACAGCAAAATTTCGAAGGGCAAGATGGGCCAGTACGAATATCCCTTTGAATCTACAGCCCTGTTTTCTCCCGCTCCAGCAGAGCGCGCTGTTGCTAGCGTCCCCTCTTCTTCGCAAAGCTTCATCGAAGGACCTCTCGATTTAAACAATGAGAGAAACCGAACATTACCAAGTCTCGTGAATTACTCTGCATTAGAACCACAGCGTAAAGAGGTATTATCAAAAGGTCTGCAATCCAATCAATCCGGAAAGGTACCTTCCTACAGTTATCTTCATTACATGAGACTTTCAAATCCTCAAAAAGCTCTGTCTCTTATTACTCAGGCCATTAAGAAAGATCCTAATAACGTAGCCCTACACAATCTTCTAGGCCTTTGCTTTCTTGACTTGGGTCATTTTAACTCCGCTAAAATCACTTGGCTCAGTCTACTTGCAAGAGGTGTCAACTCAACGGACATCCAAAACAATCTCGGAGTATTGGCCTTTTTGCAAGGGAACGAGAAACAAGCCATTTCCTTTTTTCAAGCCGCAGCAGCAAAAAATGAATCGCCCCAAGCGCTTACGAACCTAGGGTATATTGCTCTTAAATATCGAAGCGGTTTTGAAGCTAAAAAATATTTTCAGAAAGCCATCTCTTTAACTGATGAAGATGTTTCATCCTTTGTCGGCTTAGGAATAGCTCAATTACAAAACCGAGAGTTTGACACTGCTAAAGAAACATTAAAAGAAGCCTCTTCAAAGTTTGAAGCGGATCCTTTGGCGAATCTGTCACTGGCCTATTTGGTCCTTGATATTGACAAAGATGCTAGTGTCGCAAGTCAGATCATTGAAAATCTTCGTCAAAATCAAAGCGAGATCGAGAAGGACTCAAACTTCCGAAAAGCTCTGCAGGATATCCGAAAAGAAAGGGGCACTCCTGGCCTGTCATCGAATTCCAAAGAAGAATTGCCGTCGCTCAATAATTAAAGAGTGTTCTTGGCTCTGCGAGCAGACAAAAAATCGACTAAATAGTGGTAGCCTGAGAAAAGAGACGCAAACAGAGCGATGTACAAAATCCAAGTTCCAACTTTTACAGCGGACAGCCCAAAAGCTGTTCCATACCACATCAGAAATCCTAATCCGATCATTTGAAATGTGAGCTTTACTTTTCCGGACTGTCCAGCTGCAATGATAAGCCCCTCCCCGGCAGCCACCGCCCGAAGTGCCGTGATTAAAAACTCACGCGACAAAAGAACGATCACAAGCCACGCTTCTACCCTTCCTAACTTCATCAGCATCACAAGACTAACGAGCAAAAACAATTTATCCGCAACAGGATCGAGAAACTTTCCTAGCAGGCTTTCAATATTCCATTTCCGCGCGTAATAACCATCTAAAAGATCAGTAACCCCAGCAATAGCCACAACCATAGCGGCTATTTTTCCGGGTGAAAACCTAGACATCGAATCTAAATGGAACGGTAATTGGTCGGTATCAATATCCAACAAATATGCAATCAGAGGGATAGTAACAATCCGAAAAATGGTCAGACAATTGGGGAAGTTGAGAACATTATTCTGAGACTTCATTTGTTTTAAAAAACTCATGTGAGCAGGATACTACTCTAGCCCATCTTAATAAAAAAGAGTCTTCACAGTAAAAAATGTTTCGAAGATTGACCTTACGTCTTTAGGTTTGCAAAATATGCTCTATGAAATTTTTAAAAAGGGAATTCATCCTGCTTCTTCTAATTGGGCTGTCCATAATTCGCTGCACCGCTCCCGAGCCCCGTCAAACGTTTCCAGAAACAACGGCTTATCCGACTCCGAAACGACTTATGATCTTGGTTTTTGATCAACTTAGGCCCGACCTCATTGAGAAACATCAGCTGAAAAATTTCATGAAACTCAAAAAAGAGGGGCTTTCATTTCCCAATGCCATCGTGGGTCATTTAAGCTCGGTGACAGTCGTTTCCCATCCGGTCATCACAACCGGTCTGTTCCCCAAACACTTGCCATGGCTTGATGAGTTTTTTCTAGATGATGAGGGAAAGTTGGGCCCCAAAGGTGAGCTTCACTCCGCACTTGACCTTAAACTTGACCAGTACAGAACTCTGCTACAAAGCACCTCCTCAGTTTCCCTATTATCGAGAATCGCCGAGCCACTGAATTCGAGTCACACCTATACACTGGGACAAAAATCCTACGCTGTAATGGGTTTTGCGGCCCCGCTCAACGGGACAGTGATCACTCTCGGAGATAAAATGAGTTCTCCTAAAGGTTGGAGAGGCCCCTATGGTTTTAAAGTGCCCTCCTTTTTTCTTGAACCCTTCCTAGGCCGTTTTTACCTCGATTGCAATTCAACCTATGGGAGCGAAGAATCGCTTTATCCAATCGATGGAAATCGATTCGTCCAAGGTACAGATCCTTCACACTCAGGCGGAGATTCATGGGTTTCAGATGGAGTTACCAAAATTATTGAAAACGACCCCGAATGGAAAGCGATATTTGCAACTTTTGGATCTATCGACAAAATGTTACATATTTTTGCTGAACATGAAAAACCCACACAAAAAAAATGGGCCATTGAAAACAAACTCACACTCAAAGACACATTACAGCGAGCCGATGCAGCTCTTGGAAACATTCTCAGAGTCTTGGAGA
>DDPO01000161.1:7943-9406 GCA_002342225.1 Bdellovibrionaceae bacterium UBA2466
CTTACCAAACTTGGGCTTGGAACCAATTATCTCTTTTTCGCTAGAGCAATGAACAAAGAAAATATCGAACTCCCAAAATCCCTAGCCCCCATCTTAAAAACAAAACGAATTAAGGCTATTTCGCATGATTCAGGCCTTAGAATCTGGACTCGCAGCGGCAATCGTAAAGAATTAAGTGAACTTGCGAGAGAAGTCTCCCACCTTCCGGGTGTGGCCGAGGTTTACACTTTAGTAAAAACGGATTCACATTATCACTACCTCAGAACCTTCCGCTCAAACCAACTACAGGGCAGAGAACTTACTTGGGCTGAGAAACACCATCTTGACCTTCTAGAAACGATGGCTAACAAATCAGCGCCCGATTTAGTGGCTCTTTTGTTTGACGGTGAAGGTTATGGATTTTTAGGAGACCACGGTGGAGCGCAGGAATGGGTTCAACGAATCCCCCTTATTATACGCTCCCCTAACCTTCGAACTGAACATAAGGGGCAAGCAATAGGTCAAGAGGTACGATTGGTGGACATAAACCCGATAGCTAGTTATTTGATGAAATTACCTATTCCGGCTGGGCTCGATGGGTCTTTTAGATCGGTTGAAGGCTATACGTATTAATTTAGCTGCGAAGCCCCTTTGATGTTCGTATAATTGTTTTTATGTTTCCCCTTACATTGAAATCACCTGAGACTTCAATCCAGTGAGGATCCAAAACCTCCACCAAATCATTCATGACCTTATTTACTGCAGCTTCATGGAAAATGGCTACATTACGAAACGAATTGATGTAGAGCTTGAGTGATTTTAACTCTATGCACTTCTCTTTCGGCTGATACTTGATGGAGATCACTCCAAAATCGGGAAAGCCACTTCGCGGACAGACTGCAGTCCATTCGGGACAAGTAAACTCAACATCATACCTTCTGGACTTCTCGGGGTTTTCAAAAGCTTCTAAGCCAATAAATGGGGTAGACCCAAAATCAAATTCATTCATGGGTCAGGTTCTACAATAATCCAAACTCAAAAGCAATTTGAGCTCGGACACCAAATAGCCTGCCTTGGGATGTACTAGGAAGATTATAAAAAAGATGGATTCCCAACTTAAGAAGGTCTCGGGATGGAACTTCAAAATCAAGTGTGCTGCCGATGAGAAAAAACCACAACTTGTCCGGTTTAAAATTTATGTTCCCCGTCACAGAACTAGTTTGGATTCCATCTCCAATAGGCACTAGAAACTCGCTCCCAAAATCAACCCACCAAGCTGGCTCAATCGTCCCAGGGCCGCCTCCTTCTTCGATGGCTACTGACACTTTTCCGGTGGCTCCCAAATATTTAACGGTTTGGGTAAAGTCAGTGGGGGTGGGATCGACCAAGACTCCACTCCCGTCGATTTTCCTGCCTAACCGCAATTGCCGAAAAGCTGGCTGAAACGAGAACTGTACCGTTGGGGTCAGATAACTCAAACCTAG
>DDPO01000161.1:9514-15949 GCA_002342225.1 Bdellovibrionaceae bacterium UBA2466
CCACCTGAGCTCTTCAAGGGAGAATTTGGATTGTCGATGTCAAGCGGACGACGAGCGGGCTGAATATTTTCACAAAGGCCAATGGAACTCCACCAAACTAATCCGAGAATGACAGACTTGATAAGTGATTTTCTCAAGCCACTATCTCCCGCTTCAGAAACCGACCCAACCCAATCGTGATGAATCCCCAAATAAGAAAACACACACTTGAGCTAATATTTTCTGTTCCACTTTGGGGTGAATTAACTCCCGCACATCCTTTGAAGCCCACGCGAGCTTCCAGAGTTTCGGGGCTCTTGAAAGATTCAGACGCAGAACCCAAAAATTTTACTTCGGAGTAGAGCAATTCCCGAATTCTATCTACATGCACACCTGCATAAAGAGCACGGTCAGCTTTCACAAGAGACTCTACAGCACCGACGAAACCAGGATATGAACCTAAAAAGTACAAGCTTTTGTAAGCCAATTTATCAGCTACTGTTTTATTGTAATCTTTTCTAAGTTGCCAAAGGGCGGATGCCCATGAAAGACCTGCTTGGTAAATTAAATCAGGTGCGGTTACTTCAGCGTAAACTTTCAAAGTGCCGACGTTCCTGCGCACTTCCGAGCAAACAGGAGCGAGCTTTAACCCCAGCGTAACATCCGTTCCATTTAACTGAGTCAGATAAGTCGCAGCTCCATAATCCGAATACCCTTCGTGCAACGAATCCCCCACAGTTTTCTTCCCGCTCGTTCCAAATTCAATGCCTGAGATAATATCTGTGATGTAATGCTGGTACTCATGGGCAACGACGAATCCTTCGCGAGCAAAATTGTTAAAAGGCTTGCTTTCACATTCTGGGATCCCTGAAGGGGGCAAAAACAATATACACCGACTTAGCCCGTCTCCGCACAATGTGGAATCCCAATAAAACGCGTTGTCAGCAGTGCCTAACCCCGAATTTCGAGAGTTCACAACCACACCTAAGGGATCCGGAAAGTTGGTAGAATCGCCGAAGGAAGTTAAGTAATTATTTAGAAAAGTACGATACTCCGTTAAATGATAATAAACATTCACACCATCAAAATTTTGATTAGCGCAATCATTGGTCTCGGGCTCCCCAGAACAGCTAGCGGCATATTCGGTGGGAGACGTTTTGAAAAAACCACTAGAAGTGTAATCTGAAGGAGGTGCCGGAGCTAATGATTTGTCGAGCGGGGTAATCTCTCTGCGGCCAAAGACCCCACCTGAGAATTGCTCTCTTTTCACGTGAACGACTGATTTTAGTGCACTGTCGTTCTCAGTTACTATGGTAATACCCGAAGTCAGAGCTACGTCAGTTCCGGACTCGTCGACATTGGCATCCTTAAAAACCTTCACGGTCGAACTCGCAGCTCTCGCTTTACTAAATTCAGAAAGAATCTTTGCAGACAGTTGATCAACAATCAAATTCTTTTCAATATTCGGATTTCTATAAACCACACGGATTTGATAAGCAGGTATAAAAGGCTTATCACTTTCGCCCCGCCATAAGATAGGTTCCCACTCAACAGTACCGAAAGACCTGCCCATTTTCCCTTCCAGCTCAGGCCTCAGTTTTTCAAGCACTCGCTCTCGCAGTTCTTCGCTGTCAGGTTCAAAGTCTAATGAAATATAATTCTCTAAATCGCTATCTGCGTATTCGACAAAGCCTTCGCGATTATAATGAATCGCAAGGCCTATTCCATCGACGCGTCGCCCCTTATAAACATAATTGTAGAAACGGTGACTGTGTGTAGAGTCTCCGGAGACTTTTCTTTCAATCCAGCTTCCATCTCGACTTACAGTTCTAAAATTTTCAGAAATAAATTTTTTGATGGCCTCTGATTCGGTGAGCTTAACGAAATGACCTCGATTGGGCGACCAAAAATCCCAATCTCGGCCCAGTCCTGACTCATATCGTTTGACTTCAGCAATAACACTTGAAGACAAAAATAAAAAGAAGCCTAAACCAAGAGCCGACCATTTTTTTTTGTTGGGCGTCATCATTTTTTTTTTCCATAAGTGTCAATGAAATTGAAGAAAACGTCAAACCCTATGAATCTCCTTACAACTTTCACGTTTTTTAGATTAAAATAAGAGTTCATGTTTGCCATACGACTTCTATACAGGTTCATCGCTTTGTTTCAAACCCATGCTAACCATCACGGAATATCGCTGGGAATTTGTGCTGGAATGGCCTTAGGTCTGAGTCCACAAAACAGTCTGCACTTTTGGCTTTTGATTGCTCTCTGCTTTCTAATAAGACTTAACCTTGCGGCGACTTTGATCTCTTGGGGTATGTTCTGGTTAGTCGCAATGCTAGGCAAGCCTGCTTTTTTTGTTGTGGGAGACTTCCTTTTAAATAAGAAATCACTTATCTCGCTTTGGAATTGGCTTTATGAGTTGCCATTCTTTCCCTACACCAACTTTTATGTTCCAAACATTTTAGGTCAAATGTTTTTTGCGGCTGTGATCTTTTTCCCTCTCCACATTTTCTCGCTCAAAGCTGCCCGATATTTGGAACCAGCTGTTTATCACTGGTGGAGAACCACAAAGCTATATACGCTGTACAGAGGCTATAAACCGTATGCGCGCTAAATCTAACTTGATTAGAATTAAAGGCATCGCTCCTTTAGCTGTAGTTCTGGCTTTTGGAGCCGTGTATTTTAATTTGTCGTACGAACAACATTTAAAAAAATGGTTGGAGCAAAAAGCAACGCTTGCTTATGGCGCTGCTGTTGACATTGATAAGCTGAATGTAGACTTACTTAACGGTCAGGCACATTTACAAAAAATTCAAATCACCAATCCCTCAAGTCCGCTCAAAAACCTTTTTGAAATAGACAAAATCTCACTGCATTTTAGTGTTAAGGAGCTTCTCAAAAAGAAATTGGTGATTCATTCCGTCAATGTCTCGGGAATTACCTCGGGGAGCTTAAGAGTTAATTCCGGAGTCATCGATGACATGCTGGAAGAGTCTGAGGAACACCCTGTGTTGTGGCAAAAGACCGATACAGGAGTTTTTGCGAATCTTCGTAACCAAGTAAAGCAAGGTCCACTCAAGTACCTCTCTCAGATTACAACGGGAGCCTATACCCTGACCAAAATGCCCAATTTGAAGAAGTCTCTCAATTCTTTGAAATATTTAGAAACACTCAATCAGAGCTTTGAGAAGACTCACAGAGACTGGACATCTAAAGTAAGTCTTTTGCCTACACCGACTCAATTAAATGCTTGGCAGGGAGATGTAGCAACATGGGGCGAAAATCCTAGGGAAATCGCTTCCACTATTGATAACGAAAAGCGAAAACACCTTGCTATTCAACTAAGAGAAAAGTACGAAACGATTACGAACGAATTGGCTTCTGCACAAAAAGAACTGACCCACATAAAAAATCAAATGGACGGGATCAATCAGTTTCTTGCCGAGGACATCGAGACACTCAAGAAAGAACTTAACCTCCCAACTCAAGCAAACGATGATCTCTCATTTTCACTGTTTGGAATCCATGCCATTTCGTTTCTTGAAAAATTATCCTATTGGTCGGATACGTTTCGCCATCACGGGACTGTAACATTCTCAACCCCTCAGTTAGAAATTGTAAGAACTACCAATTCTAAACAGATCGAGTATCACTTCTTAAATAAAAAAACTGAGCCCTCTTTCTACATCGGCGAAGTAAAATTAATTTCAGGTTCCGATGCTTCGAATGGTCTTGTAGGCGAGTTTAAGAACTTTACTCTTTTCCCCCACTTTTATAATTATGTTTCCCAAGCCTCAGTACGTGGGAATATCACTGGCTCAAACTGGGAAGGAATCAAATTAGAAGTCCAACTGGCCTCAGAAAATGAGCTTCCTTTAGAGAAAGTCTCCTTCAGCGTTGACTCTTTTCCGCTCGAAGATTTTGTGATTAGAAGCACTTCTGATTTTGATATCAAAATTTCAAGCGGAACTGCAAAACTAGGTATTGAGGCCGTCTTTAAAGGCCCGAGACTTGACGTCACAGGAATCTTTGAAACTATGGGGACAAAATTTTCAGTGAAATCCCAATTTAGCCCATTTGAGGAGCTGCTAGATTCACTCACTCGTTCGCGAACCATTTTGATAACTAAAGCAACGGCTCAGGGTGAAAAGAACAGTCTGCAATTAACCATCGAAAGTGATTTTGGAAAACAACTGGCTAAAAATATTCATGAGACTTTCATCAAACAATTGGCACAAATCGACGATACTTTGAAAACTCATGTTTTGGACAGCCTTTTTCCACTAAGACAAACAATTAATGAAAAGATTCAAGATGCAGAGAATATTTCGCTAGCTCAAATGCGAAGCACTCTTAACGAACTCGAAAGCATGATGATTTACACCAAAAAATACGATCCTCAAGCTGCAAAATTCAAACATCGTTACAGCCAAGCAGAGAAAAATCACCAGACCCTTTAGCCGGTTTAAGGTTTCAAGTGCCTCAGCAGGGAAAAGTCGTTTATATCTTTTGCAAAATCTACCGCCTGTTTTAATTCCTCGGGGTCTTGAAAGTAATCTTTAGGAATCTTCATTAAAGTTTGAACAGCTTCTTCACAACGCCCACTGTCTCGTTCAAGTGTAAACTGGTAGAAGTTCAACCAACTCGTGTGCCTTGGAGCGATTTCGGTAGCAGTTGGGCCTTGAGATCTCTTAAAGGCCTGCAATGCGGCTTCCTTCTCGCCTAATACACTGTAACAGCGGCTTAAATGAAAGCTAACGCTTGTATCAGACGGGTTGAGCTCTGAAGCCTTAATAGCATAAGTCAGGGCTTTATCGAAATAACCGCGATCAAAACAAAACACTGAAAGATAAAATTCAGTTTTGCGCTCCCACCCACGATGTGTCTTGAGTTCAGAGTAATACTCTAAGGCCTTTTTATCATCGTTCAATAGTACAAAAGAGTTTGCAATGCTAGACAAAGCCAATGGCATCCATTCCGCCTCTTCCAGTATAAGATTTTTAATTCGCTCATGGGTTTTATGATCCTTCAACTCTGCACTAACCATAAGGAGGTTAAAAATAGCTGAGCGCAATTTTGGTGAAATTGCCAAAGCCCGCTCATAACAGTATTGAGCATCTTTAACTTGTCCAGAGGCATAGGAAAGATTGCCTTCAACAACATAAAGATAATCTCTTGAGAATTGCTCTTTTTCCTGACGCCAGTATCGTTCCCAATTGGCTCTTTCGTCAAAAATCTTGCTTTTCCTACCAGTCATTGCCTCGAGCGAGGTTTGAAATACCCCATCAAACCACCCTTCATAATCTTTCCAAAGTTCAAGAAGGGCTTCGACAAGAGTCTCTTTAAATAAAAATCCCTCTTCAATGATCTCATTGACGGGACCGAATTCGGAGGAAAATTGACTATCGATTTCAAGAATTCCTGCTCTGTCAGGATTGGTAAAGCAAAGGTGATACAAATGCTTGATAGCAGTATCATGTTCTAAGATCTCATCTTTTTTCTTTTTGGAGAACCAATCGACTTCAGCCACCCAATAGAGCGTAGATTTAAGGTCTTCGCTCACTTCAACTTCATCAGCCAAGACCGCTCTTCCTAATTCCCTGGCCTGAAAGTACCGACCCCGACTCAACAAATTTAGTATGAGAAAAGGAGCCCCGGAATTTCGATGAAGAGCATCAGTGAGTTTTTCAATAAAAGCTCGAGAGCGAAGAGAATCAAAAGGGAACCCAAGCACATTTTCAAGAAGCCCTCTAGCTTCTTCGCCAACTCTGCTCTCTTCTGTTTCAGCGATCGACAGAGTTCGATTAAGTAATTCGCTGATGATCATGGCAGCTTCACAAATATCGTTGATATTTTTTATTTCGAGATGCCTTTGCGAATCACAGAGTTCTTTTCTAGAACTCGCTTTAAACAAAAGAGCCTGTTGAAGCCCTTTCTTTCCTCGAAGCTCTTGGGGGCTATCAAGAAGAAGTTTCAAATCCAGGAGGTTTTTAAAGGCGAGATTCCAACGCCTTGATTTTTCATTATTCTCTAATCCTAATCGTTCAGATATTTTTATCGAGCAAATTGTATGGGAATTTTCGCTAGCTTCTTCAAACAGTTTCCAAAGAGAATCTTCTTCAAATGTTTCATGCCCTGATATTTTCCGCCGGGGTGCCCACTTAAGCAGAGGCTGCAACCTCAACAGCAAAGCCTCTGCACATAACCAGACACAAAATACAAAAACTACAAAAAATTGTTTGTAATAAATGCCGACTGCAAGCATGAGGGCACAAAGAAACCCTAGAGCTCCTAAAGCGACATTCCGCTTATGAGAAATCTCTTGTCTCCAACCACTTCGCTTTAGCAGGGTTCGCACAACCGCACTATCTCCACACACCAACAACCACAAAGAGCTTTCAATCGGAAAGCTCCCACAGCCTCAGAAAGCAACGTGGATGCCAGACTTCA
>DDPO01000161.1:15960-22940 GCA_002342225.1 Bdellovibrionaceae bacterium UBA2466
TAGAGTGTGTAGAACTCAAACGATCGGGGAAGAAATTCCGATGATTTTTCGTAGTTTCTCAGTGCGTTCAACTTCAGCCACCAGAATACGTTTATCCTCTTTGGGCAAAAGTTCTAATAGCACTTCGGTATTGGCGAGCTCTTTAATAGCATCTCCGTTACCACTGTTACCTGTTGAATGCGTAAGAATAACTCCTAAACAAGGAATGTTCGCGTCTTTAAGGGCCGAAAGAGTTAGCAGGGCTTGGTTAATGACACCCACTTTGTCTCGCCCCACCAAAATGACCGGAAAACCTGTAGCTTTGATAAAATCTCTTTGAAGCAATTGACGCCCATAGGGAACCAGAACTCCACCAGCCCCTTCAACAATCATGAAATGACCCGATTCAGTTTCATTAATAACTGTTCCCATCAACCCATTAAGTTCAATGGTTTTGCCCCATTTTTCTGCAGCTTTATAGGGAGATAACGTTTCAGGAAACCTAAAAGCAGGGTTGATGACACACGAGGGATCTAGAGCCGACAGACTCTTAACCTCAGCCGTATCATCGCCTCTGAGTACCCCTGTCTGAACAGGTTTCCAGTACACAGCCTTCTTAAGACCTTGGGCCATTCTAAGAAGTCCTGCGCAGACAACCGTTTTACCAACACCTGTATCAGTACCAATGATGAAAATGCCCTTCATGAGGATCTCCTCTTCACTCACTAATTTCGCACATTCTGCTCTTCTAGCATAGAAATTTGACTTTGTGGCTCTTGCGCTATGCGCCAGTGTCAACTAAGACCAATCTATGAAGTTTGGAAAAAAACATGCCTTAATTACGGGCAGTGGAAAACGTCTGGGCCGCTCACTGGCTGAAAACCTTTTAAAACAAGGGATGAATATTTCGGCCCACTTTTTCCAATCTCAATCAGAAATCAATGAGCTTAAGCAGTGGGCAAAAGACCTAGGGTTGGGACAAGTAGTTCCGGTCCAAGCCGATTTGACCGATTTTGAACAGGTTGAGAGATTGGCTGAACAAGTTCATGACTCTTTGGGCCCAGTGGATCTTCTCGTTAATAGCGCTAGCGATTTCTACCCTACTCCTTTTGGAGCAACAACAGAGTCAGAGTGGGATCATCTTCTAAACTTAAATCTGAAAGCCCCTTTTTTTCTGACGCAGAAATTGAGCGTCCACATGTCTCATGGAGGCAATGTCATTTTTATTTCAGATGTGCACGCTAGCCGCCCCATCCAGCGTTTTGCTCCGTATTGCGCGACCAAAGCTGGGCTTCTTGCCCTCACGAAAAGCTTAGCTCAAGAATTAGCACCAAAAATCAGAGTCAATTCTATCAGCCCGGGCACCATACTCCCCCCCGAAAAAGCCACCCATGAACAAATTCATCGCGCTTCGGAACGCTCGCTACTCAAACGAGTGGGAACTCCTCAAGATCTTTGGAATGGCCTTTTGTTTTTGTGCCGCAATGAATACATTACCGGATTTGACCTCATCATTGATGGCGGGCGTGCCCTGAGTTGAGTCGCCTAAAACAGATCATCTAACTTTTATTCTTCATCATATTTCTTAGCCCATTCGGACAAAGCAGGAATAAAAGTGTGAGTCAGATCCCAAAGTGTTACAGCATTGACGATTTGACTTGCCATTGTGGATTCTAGATTTTCTTCAAGAACCATTTTTTTGGACGCCGTTTCTCGAACAGTTAGAAGAGTTAAAACAAATCTTGGAAACTTGTTCTCAATTTCTTCATCTTTAACAAGTCCTCGACTCACAATCTCTTTGACCCAAACCGGTTTAATCGAAGTCGCATCGAAATCCAGCATGCCTGAAACCCACGGTTCGAAAAACTTTTTCTTTTGCTCATTAAATTTAGAAACAGCCATTTTCCGCGCTGTAAGCTGACTACGCGCTATTTTCCAAGCTTCTATGAATTGTTCCTGCATCGCAACTGCTACAGGAGAATGGATCTTGCCACACTCCAAAAGCTTATCCCGATCATTTTTTGGAAGATAGATGGCTTCGGTTGTTAAACTCAGAGCCAAAGCTTGAGCCAACGCAGTTTGGCTCGGAGAAGCAGCTGCCACTTCTATGACATTTCGCCAGACATTCCTCAAAGTTGTGTTAGCCAACGCATCGCCTCTTAACAACATACCTAATGCCGTATTGATGTCCTCAACTCCCGGCTCAATGGAAGGACTATAACCGGTTGAAGCGTTTGCTGCTGAAAACCCAGCCTTAAGCAAGCTACCTCGCTCCTCATCTGAATAGCTCTCCACTGATTTATCTACACCCCTTTTAAATGCACTGGCGGAACTATTGAATGTCGGAGAGAACTCTTCAAGCTCTCTTGCTGCCAATGCCAAACCAGTAAGTACTTTACCAAGTGAATCAGCTTGGGAAGTAGAAGCCATATCTTCCACATTAGCCGCCAATTCATCTGAAATTAACGGTTCTGCAGCACCAAATTTTTTAAGAGTAGAAACTGTATCGATGGCAGTCCCGGGTTCCCGTCCATCGAGAAGAGCCTTTTTTCCTTCCAACTCTTGTGAAACTAGCTCTTGCGTGATGAGATACGCGAGCATCGAGCGAGCGGACTTAGGACTAAGTAGTGACAACTGCCCAAGAATAGGCAACAGCTCGCGACTAGATAGCGGGTTGTTTCTAAGAGTCGCTGCGACATTTTTCTTGATACCGCTTTCAAGAGCCCGTTTTCCGTCGATGGTCAAATTCGAATACCCCGTAGCAAAATCATTTAAATGAAAGGGGGTTTTATTAAAAGCCACACCTTGTGAAATCTCCCTTGCTGCGATGACGTTGTGAGCCCCAGAGCACTGCGGGTTCGCAACGAGCTGTACGACCGAATTAAAATTATATGCTTCACCATTTGCAAACTTTGAAATATCTCCATTGTTGATAGTGCACCCACCCTCTCGACCATTAGGGTTCTTAGGTTCAATCTTTCTTCCAGAATTTTTACCCTGTTCCGATTCGTGGTCCGGTTTTTTAGCAAAGCTATTTCCCGAGCCTACTACCCCAAGTATCAACCATCCTACGATCACAGATTTTAGACCCCGTTTCATCATTTTCACCCGACCCCTTTATTTTCCAAACAATATTTCATAAGGCGACTTTTTACCTTTTTCTCCAAACACAGGAGGAGGAGGATGCGTTGTCAATGACCTCTCCGGTATTTTATTCCCCTTATCTTTTAATAGAGCTAGTTTTCTTGAGCTTGAATCAATCTCTTCACGCCTCCAACGCGCTGAAATCTTCCACCAATACTCTCCTGACTGATCGAAAAGTATGTCCAGTTCTTCTCGACGACTGCTATTCATTAAATCGTTTTTAAAGCTACTGGTATTTGAAATGTGAAGAAAATACTCAATATTGGGCAAAGGAATCGGCTTCCAAGAAAAATTTAGAAGACTTTTTCCATCAAACTTAAATTCACCACTTTCAGGGCTCTGTAAGACGATTTTGTAATCAGCCAACTGATTTAGATACAATTTAGGGATAATCACTGCTCTGGGAGGTTCGAGGTCGAGTTTTCGATTCACAGAATCCACAGTACGCGAAGAGAGTTCACTATGCTTAATAATGAGAGGATTTATATCAGGAATATAACCAATCTCTCCTTCTTTAAATTTAAAAATAAGATTAGCAACAGGCTTAGAGACTGAGATTGCCCCAGCATCTTTTGGGTCTACACGAATCTTACCTTCCATGAGTGTAATCTCTAGCTTATCAAGAGATGCTTCATCAAATTGAACCAAGGACTCGGGCTCCAATATAAACTTCTTTTCATTCCACTGGAATTCAGCTGTTGTCCCCTTGGGTGTATAAACAGTATCTCGTAAGAACACATCAGTTTCGCTCTGGCTCACTCCCCATACCAAAGTTCTTGCGTGCCTTAAGCGGATGGGGCCATCAGATTGAATGGTTCCAATCAATGCCGCATCCCCTGTCAATCCAACAACTTGATGATAAAAAAAGAGGAAATATCCTGTGAACAAAATAAGCAAGCACGCCAGAAGGATCAACCACCTATCAGCCTGCTCCTCGGGAACCCATTTTCCCACAAAATTCATACACGCTCCTCCTTCTGCTTATCGTCATTTTTGAGGAATTCATTGAGCGGATGAGCCAAGTTGCGTCAACTCGTGGGGGCCCAGAACTGTCACTTTTTTTACAGTAAAACCAAAGCTTCACATTAACTCATCGTAATAATTAGTTGTAATTCTTGAAGTATACGGCGTTCTGCATGGCACATCGGTTGCTTTTGAAGAGGTCCGAGCCCATGCTGTTGTGGGTATGTTGCGGAGGTTATTTAATAATGGCTCAAAGAGATCGTAATCAAGGTTTTGGATTCATGTATGCAGATATCACTAAGCTTATCGCTAAGAAAAAAGAGTTAGAAAAAGCAGAAGGGTTCAGTCCCATCCAAACCGAAGGACAAACTTTCAATTTTAACCGAGATAAAAGTCCAGTCGTTGCAAAGACTGTTCAACAGATTCCTTCGACTGAAGGTTTCAACGACATGATTAAAGAGCGAGCCAATGCGATTTCAAACCTTAAAGAGAATTTAGATAGGTTGCAGTCACTTCATCATAAACTTCACTCCATGTTAGATGAACTCAACAAAATCGCAGATCGCGATCCAAAGAAAAAATAATCTCTAATTAGCTAGGGAACTACTGGCTGTAAATTGCGAGGAAGCTTAGTACGCTTTGGATAATCCAAAGAAGCGGGCCCTCTATCAACAGGTTCTTTGGGTTTCTTACAATAACGCTTACCCGAAGTGTCTCCCGGGCAATACCAAGTATCCTGCAGATCTACTTTCATAGTGCGGGGTCCACCATTGAAACTTAAATACTGAACCGGATCCATCACAGTTAAAACAACCCGATTGATCTTTTTCTTTGCCGTCTGATCGTAGTGTCTTACCCGCAGTTGATAAACACGGTAACTACCTTGAGCGGTCCAAGAGATCATCACACACAAAACAAATATTAATTGTAAGCACGATTGGGTCATACTTTCTTATCGACCGGAGAACAAGTTTCGATAAGCGCAGAGCGAAATTTTAAACTTTGTGAGCCCAGCCAATGAGCTGAACACTCAACTCATAAAGCAGAATAAGCGGAATAAGAACCAAAAAGAGCGTAAACGCATCCGGTGTTGGGGTTAAAAAAGCGGCAAGTACCGTAAGCCCTAAATAGGCTTGTGGACGGAATCTTTTAAGCCACTCAACTTCAATGACCCCCATTTTTCCGAGGAAGAAAGCGATAACAGGTAACTCAAACAACACTCCCATAGAGAGTAGTAACTGAATGGTTAATCCGAAATAATCTGAGACATTGATGAGAGGCTTTTCATTGGGGCCCCCAAAATTAAGTAAAAATCGATAGCCCGTGGGAATCACCACAAAATAAGCAAAAGCGAGACCTAACAAAAAAGCCAGTGAACCCATAAAAAGAACAGGAACTGCATATTGCCGTTCGTTCTCTTTCAACCCAGGAACTATAAAATTCCAGACCTGTTTTAGAAGGTAAGGTGAGGTTAAGACCAGACTCGCGTAAAAACTCACTTTTAAATAGACCAAAAACTTGTCAGCAAGCCCCGAGAAATACAACTGTTTTTGGCCCTCCGGCAGCGCTGACAGGATGGGTGCTTCCAAAAATCGAATAATCGATTCGTTAAAATAATAGGTCACGCAAAAGACCATCCCTAAAGCAAGAAACGACTTCACCAAAATCCCTCTGAGCTCGTCTAAATGCTGCCAAAGGGGCATAGCACCTGCACTGGCTTCACCAGGATCTGTGGGAGGATTAGGGCTTAGTTCCAAATCTGACATGAATTCCTACCGTAGTTGGCCATTTTTTAACTTTCAAGAGCTTGTTAAATGTTTCAATACCTGCTATTGCTCATTGCGTCAATTAATGGGTATTTTGAGTAAGTTTTTTCTGCCAAACCTGATATTTGCGTAAGGATCCTTCCAAAGCGACTTCGTTCGTTGACTAATCTAGATGGTCCGTGAAATACGCCGAGAATGATGATGACTCAAAAACTTTTTTCTGTAACAGAAATTGATTCGGAACAAAAACAGTACACCCTCACGCTGGACGATGACCCCTTAGTACCAAAACTCATCGAAAAAGCGCTCTCTTTGCCCACGGTTACCTTTAGTTCTGAAAGTGAATTAAGGCCTCAACTTCCAAACCTGAATCCCAGTGCAGTATTTATAGATGTGCATTTGAGAGAGGGCTCCGGCCTCAACTTAATCCCTGAACTCGCTCATCAATGGCCTTTTATTCCCCTCATTGTCATTACTGCAGACTCCAATGAGTCGTTTATATTAGAAGCGCTGGCTCGTGGTGCTGATGACTTTATTAGAAAGCCTATCAAACCCTCGGAATTAAAAGCCAGACTTCAAAAACGATGGAAAGATCAAGCAAAAAAACAATCTTTATCGGTTTTAAACCACAAAGATATCGTTTTAGATGCTGCCAATGCTCTTTTGAAAGGGCCCAAATCAACAAGAAGCCTATCTCCAACGGAAGTGAGATTGTTGGTGCACTTACTTCAAGCCGAAGGGACTCCGATTTCTAGATCAGCTCTTAAATTTAGTTGCTGGCACCAAATTGCAGTGAGTGAAAATTCATTGGATCGAAAAATTTACGAAGTGAGAAAAGCTCTCTTAGATGTCGGAAGCTTGCTTGAAATTGAAACCATCTATGGCGAAGGATTCGTTTTGAAATGACCTCTTTTTTCATCCTTGAAGACAACAACCAAGATCGCTTCCTAATCGAACGAGCACTCAAGGCCCATTTTCAAGATTGTGAAATACGAACAGCAGTCCGGGTTTCAGAAGCTACAGAGAAACTAAAGGACCAGCCTGCAGATCTTCTTATTTTGGACCTCAACTTGCCCGATAGCATCGGTTACAACACTTTCAAATCAATGCACGAATCTTTCCCAAATA
>DDPO01000161.1:23067-25275 GCA_002342225.1 Bdellovibrionaceae bacterium UBA2466
GCATCTTCTGACGGAATAGTATTAACCACAACGACAGGACAGATTTTATTTTACAACAAAATGGCCGCAATTCTACTAAGACCCGAGAACTTGTTACAAAACCAACATTTTTTTATCAATCCAAATTTAGAAGAGGAACAAACTATCCTTTGGCGACCAGCAGGTAAAGCTCGCCCACTAACCCTCTCGATTTCAACAACACAAAGCGAATGGGAAAATACTCAGTCTTATTGTTTTACGATTCGCGACTACACCTCACGTCAGTCCATACTAGATGCGTTAATCAGTGCTAGGAAGAAAGCCGATCTTAGCAACGAGGCCAAGGGAACCTTTTTAGCCAACGTAAGCCATGAGATTAGGACCCCTTTGAATGGAATCATGGGTGCGGCTACTCTGCTATTAGATACTCCAATAAATCGTGAGCAGAGCGATTATGTTCGAACAATCGGTCAATCAAGTGACTTTTTATTGTCTCTCATCAATGATCTTCTTGATCTATCCAAAATAGAAGCGGGCAAATTTTCTGTTGAGAACACCTCTTTCAATCTGTCAGAACTCATCATCTCTTGTCTTGATCAGTTTTCAATGGAACAACACAACCATACGGTCAAATTTGTAAAAGAGATTAGCGCAAAACTTCCAGAAAATGTTCTTGGAGACCCATGGCGTCTTCGACAAATCTTAACGAATCTTCTAGGTAATGCTTTCAAGTTTACAAAAAAGGGAACCGTCAGACTCAATGTCGATTCCAAGCCCCCCTCTTCTTCTCAAGAACTACATTGGCTTACTTTCAAAATATTTGATACCGGAATAGGAATTTCAAAAGAAACACTTTCTACATTATTCACACCTTTCGTCCAAGGAGGCTCAGACATCACGCAAATTTACGGTGGCACGGGACTGGGGCTCGCGATTGCGAAGCGATTAACAGACCTCATGGGGGGAACCCTCTCCGTCGAAAGCGAGCTGGGACAAGGAACAACTTTCACTCTCGAGCTTCCGTTTAAGATTCCCGATTCAAAGACTCTCATGAATCAAAATCTTCTATTAGGACATTCAGAAACCAACCCTGTTATAAGCGAAAAGATTTTCTTGAAGCATCATCCCTTAGTTCTCGTTGCCGAGGACCATCCTATCAATCAAAAACTCGTTGTCCGAATGCTTGAAAACATTGGTTGCCGCGTCATCTGTGCAAACACAGGAAAAGAAGCTCTTGAAAGAGCCGCTCACACGGCCGTGGATCTCATTTTAATGGACTGTCAAATGCCTGAAGTGGACGGAAGAGAAGCTGCAACTGCGATCCGTAAACTTCCCCATTACGAACTGACACCTATCATCGCTATGACAGCATTTGTATATCCGCAGGATATTGATCGCTGTTTAAAAGCTGGAATGAGTGAAGTTTTAAAAAAGCCCTTTAAAAAAACAGAGCTTGAGAAAACTGTCGTTAAATGGCTCGGGTCTAACGACACACTCCCCAACCTTTTTGATGGACCCATCATCAACCGTGAACTTGTCGACGCGTGGAAAAAGCTTGCTGAAGAAGACAACGAAGAATTCGAACAAGAAATACTTACCCTTTTTTTCAAGACAAGCTCAGACTTCCTAGAAAAAGCATCCACTGCAGCCCAATACTACGATTACGAAACACTCATGCAACTGCTCCATCGCTTCCGGGGAAGTGCCGGCCATCTTGGAGCTCAGCGCCTTGCTAATTACCTTGAAAAAAGCGAACAGTGGATTGAGAAAAACCGTTCGATCATCCCAAATATGCTTTCACTGGTCACATCTGAAATTGGCTCTTTAAAACAATATTTTAAATTTCAACCGCAGCAGGATTGACTGCCTCATTAGGACCTAAGTTAATTCCATATCGCTCCGCTTTTCGGTACAACGTTGCCCTATCAATTCCTAAAACCTGAGCTGCTCTTGTCTTATTAAAGTGGGCCAATCGCACAATTTTTTGGATATGCCTTTTTTCTAGCTCCTCAAGTGAGATCAAGGGACTCTCGGGATGCGGTTCCTCTTGTTGTTTCAATGTGGGAACCCATTCCTTATGACTTTTACAATCGGAAACAGAAGTTTGCGGAGAGAACAAGAAATCATCAGCATACAGTGTACAACTTTGGCTCATGACAACGGCACGCTCAATACAATGCTCAAGTTCACGAATATTCCCAGGCCAGTGGTAAGCCATGATTTTTTCAA
>DDPO01000161.1:25299-29666 GCA_002342225.1 Bdellovibrionaceae bacterium UBA2466
ATCTTCCACTCTTTCTCTTAATGGTGGCAATTGAAGATACAACACTTTCAATCGATAGAAGAGATCTTCCCGAAACTTTTCCTCCTGAACCATGAGCGGAAGATTTCGGTGAGTTGCTGTGATAACGCGAACATTGGTTCTACGATTCTCAACACTGCCAACCGGTTTATATTCTCCCTCTTGTATCACTCTTAAAAGCTTCACTTGAAGACCAGGAGAGATATCACCGATTTCATCCAGAAACAGTGTTCCACCATTAGCCTCTTCAAAAAGCCCCTTTTTGTTACTGATGGCCCCAGTAAACGAGCCTTTCAGATGCCCAAAAAGCTCCGACTCTAAAAGCGTTTCGGTCAGGGCACCACAGTTCACTGTAACGAATCGATTGTTTTTTCTAGAACTATGCCCATGAATAGCTCTTGCAATGAGTTCTTTCCCTGTTCCACTCTCCCCACAAATGAGTACGTTGCTATCACAACGCGAAGCTCGGGCTACATTTCGATAGACCTCGACCATCTGCGGAGATCTCCCTACGAGCCCCAAATCACTCTCTTCGATTGGTACGCTATTCCGTGGGGACATCTCAAGCTCCACAAAAGCTCTCTCGATAACAGCGCGAAGCTGTTCTATCTGAACCGGTTTTCCCAAATAATCAAAAGCGCCCATGGAAATGGCATCACAGGCGCTTGTTAAACTTCCTCTGCCTGTCATAAAAATAAATAGCGGAGGCTTTACTTGCCCAGAAAATTGTTTCAACAATTCAAATCCGCTTACAGGTTTCATTTCAATATCTGACAACACCACCTGAACTGGGTTCTGATGAAATGCACAGAGTGCTTCTGGCACAGATCCTACCGAACTGACCTGATACCCAAGTTGCTCGAGACCTTTATGGACTAGAAGACGGGTTAACTCATCATCTTCCACCAATAATAGTTTTCGTTCTTTCATTTTTTACCCCCAAAACAATCCCGTTATTTCTTTTCTTTTTAAACAGAAGTTTAGAATCCGACTACATTTGCATTCTGAATATTTGGTAAGACTCAAAGGCTGAACAATCGTTGCGAAATAAAACAGTGGCGAACAAATTATGAAACACCTAATAACGACAAACTCACTCAATGAGCCTGCGAGAATTGGCAAAGAAATTGCTCTTTACGAAAATCAAGAACAGGCACACCAAACCCTAAAACCTGTTCCCGAGTGGTGTAGTTTAGCCCTCACAAATTATTGAAGCACCTTGCTTCATGAAACGGGCCTTGAGAAGAGTTTCCCCCCTTTATATGCTTTTCAAGGCCCGTTTATTTTGTCATTTAAGATCTGTTACAATAAATTTAGAAAATTTAAACGAGGCTTATATTATGGGAGTTATTCCATTCTTATTAACCGGATTTTTGGCCGGCATTCTATCGGGGATTTTTGGAGTCGGTGGAGGGATTATCATTATTCCAATGCTAACATTCCTTTTAAAAATGCCTCAGCACAGCGCAACAGGGACATCTCTTATTGCGCTTCTTTTGCCCGTTGGGGCTCTCGCAGTCTGGGAATATTACTCGCAGGGTAAAATATCATCCGACAATATTAGGTGGGGGCTTCTCATCGCAGCCGGTCTCTTCTTTGGTGCCCTCGTTGGAGCAAAAGTGGCCCTCCTACACTCGGAGCAGCTTCTAAGAAGAGCTTTCGCCGTTTTAATGATGCTGGTTGCGATTAAAATGTGGTTTAAAATTTAGTGGCTATGATTGCAGTTTTCACCATGAACATGTTCATGGACTGTTTCACTCTCGGCAATTTCTTCTTTTGTAGCTTCCCTTGCCTCTTTAACTTCGACACTGAAAAAGAGATCCTCGCCAGCTAGTTCATGATTGCCATCAAGTGTAGCGTGGCTTTTGTTCACTTGAGTAACAGTAAAGGGATGGAAATAGTTTTGAGAAATCTCAATCTCAACTTCTAAACCCACTGTCACTTTTTGATTCGCAGGAAATTGGTCTAGGGGCACCTCAATCACGAGTTTATCCTCGCGTGTTCCATAAGCTTCCACAGCAGGGACGGTGATCTCTTTTTTATCACCTTTTTTTAAAGTTTTCATTCTTGATTCAAGCCCAGGAATAATCTGATTGGAGCCTTCAACATATCTCATAGGTTCGCCGCCACCCTCTTTTGAGCTATCTAAAACTTCCCCTTTGGCATTTTTAAGTAAGTAGTCAAACTCAACTAAGCGACGTGACATTTTATCTCCTAGATTAGGGTGTGAAAAACTAAGCTATAAGACTACACAGTTAACCGGTGTCAGCAAAGAAAAAAAACGAGGGACTTATTTGAGACCGAAAGTGAGGGTCAGCATTGAAATGAAAGTGCGAGTCCGGATGGCTGAAGTGGGTTGAGCGACGTTTTGAATGTTGGCAAAACCCATGTCGTACCGCATATCGATGCCAACTGCCAATTTAGGGTTGGCCCAGAAACCTATCCAACCTCCATAGGAAATTCCAAAATCATTGGCGAATTCACCTTTGATGGCTGAATCCACTCCACTTACTTGACGATTAGCTGAAACCATCATTCCGGCCAGATAGGGTCCCACTTTTAATTGAAACTCACGAATAGGTGACCATTTCACATAGACTGGAAATTCCAAATACGACAAATCGTATTGAGTTACCGAAGTTAAAGTAGAGGTCTGATAGCTTTTCTGCGCATAAAGCATGTCAATGCCTAAGCTGATTTCATTCATGATCTTGTAATCAAGGCCAAATCCAAAAGCCAGCCCAGTCTGCCCTTTCAGATTCCCAGCAGATTCTCCTTTGTGGTTAGTAAAACTAAATCCACCATACAGAAGACCGGAGAGTTTTTTCTGAGTCGAACTCATCGCTCTGCGCTCTGCGAACGAGCTATGACAGATTAAAACCACCCCTAAAATTAAAATGGACATTAAGCGTTTCAACTGTTCCTCTTCCATGATCATATCGGCACAATACAGAATTCGCATTACATCGCCCCGCATAACGGAAACAGGTTGAGTTGTTTTTGTCTAAGAAGCAGTTATAATGAGATTAGTTAACACTTTTAAAGAGCCCTGAGTTCTTTAAGAATCTTCGTTAATCCGTTGTTTTTAGAAGATATTTTTTCTAAAGACATTTTATAGGAGGTCCTATGTTTCTCGAGAAGCCTTGGCAGAAGTCTATTTCCACTCATTCGTCCACTACACCAAACCAGCTAACAAAATTGACACTCAGGGAACACTCCACGGCTCCCATCTCTGAATACTTTGGAGAACTCACATTTGGTTTAGGTCAAATGAGGGAAAAACTTCCAAAAGATGCGTATCAAAATCTCGTAAAAGCGCTTGATCAAGGAAAGAAATTAACTTCAGAAACAGCAGAAGCTATTGCAACTGTGATCAAAGAATGGGCTGTTCAGAAAGGGGCTACCCATTTCTGCCACTGGTTTCAACCCATGACAGGCCTCACCGCAGAAAAACACGATGCTTTTATTTCGATTCAGCACTCAAACCACTCCGAAGTAACTGTGATTGAACGCTTCACTGGCGGACAACTCATCCAAGGCGAGCCAGATGCTTCAAGTTTTCCTTCAGGAGGTATGAGATCTACTTTTGAAGCTCGAGGTTATACCGCTTGGGACCCCTCCTCACCTATTTTTATCATTGATGGTGAGCATGGAAAAACCCTCTGCATACCCTGTGTGTTTTTTGGTTATCATGGAGAAGCCCTAGATAACAAAACCCCCCTGCTTCGCTCTTGTCAGTCGCTTTCTAATGAAGCTGTTGATTTTTTAAAATGCATTGGTGATCTCGATGCGAAACAAATTACGGCTACTCTCGGACCTGAGCAGGAGTATTTTTTAATTGATAAGCATCATGTCGCCCACCGACCTGACATCATCATGACCGGAAGAACTCTTCAAGGCGCTTCATCTCCAAGAGGCCAACAACTTGAGGACCATTATTTTGGATCCATACCCACAAGAGCTAAAGCGTTCATGGTGGATCTTGAGCACGAGCTTTACCGTCTGGGAGTACCTGTAAAAACAAGACACAACGAAGTGGCTCCCAGCCAGTTTGAGCTCGCTCCTATTTTTGAAAATGTGAATATCGCAGCTGATCACAACACTCTCACAATGGAGACTATGAAAAGAGTAGCCCAAAGGCACGGGCTTGTTTGCTTGATTTCTGAGAAACCTTTCGCGGGAATCAATGGAAGCGGTAAACACTGCAATTGGAGCATTTCAAATGACAAAGGAGAAAACCTCCTTGACCCTGGCACTACACCCCATCAAAACTTGCGATTTCTTGCCGTTGTTTCGATTGTGCTTCAAGCCGTACATCGACATGCTGACGTGTTAAGAGCTGCCATTGC
>DDPO01000090.1:0-219 GCA_002342225.1 Bdellovibrionaceae bacterium UBA2466
CCCGACAAATCGGGGACGATGAGTGATGTTGATAATGATATTTATGTCAATCGAGTTTTTAAAGCGAGGTATCGCCTTAATTACATTGTGATCAAAGATGAGGATTTTATCGGAGAAGTTACGGGCTCTTACTCCGATCGAACTCAGCTGTCTTCCAATGATGATTTTTATGTTTCATTTATGGAAGATAAAAAAGTGGAACCCGGTAGTACTTTCACG
>DDPO01000090.1:274-26939 GCA_002342225.1 Bdellovibrionaceae bacterium UBA2466
GTTATCGGTAAGATGGCTCGCATTTTAGCTGAAATCAGGATCAAGAGTGTTGAAATGAATTTGGCCAAAGCCGAACTCATTTCTCAAGCATATCCAGTCAATCGCGGCGATAAACTGATTTTAAATCCCAAAGTAGCGGGGGAAACCAGCGCTGAGTATCCTCCCAAAGACTCTATCGCTCAAGTCGTTATGCTTGATGATGAAAGAAGGGCTTTTGGAAGGCAGGGAGAGCTCCTAGTCATCAATAAAGGGCTTGCTCACGGGATGAAAGAGGGGTTTCTCTTTAAAGTTTTTGAAGACACAGATCCTGTGAAAAAAAATCAAACCGCAGTTACTCCAGACTCCAAGGGCGAGATTCGCCTTGTCTATGTTGGCAACGAGATCAGTGTAGGTGTGGTGAATCGAAACACTTCTCCAATTCGTATTGGGGATAGTTTATTGAGTTTCACTGAGCTCCCCGATCGTCCTGTTCCTCCCCGAAGAGTTCGTCAAGAAATCAACATTGATTAGATTCTATGTGAGCACGCTTCTAGTGTTCAATTGAACTCCCAAAAGGTGAGAGTAAAAAACTCACCATGAATTTAAAAAAGGATTCTTTCACGCTCTCAGAACCCGTTTCTTTTCATGTAGCCTCACATGGTTGGCTTCGAGAAATCCCAAGTCCTCCGAAAGTATTAAATTACCTAGGGTCAGTTCAATCACTGAGCCGACCTTGTTTTGCAATTGTTGGGACGCGCAGGCCTTCGGGCTACGGTGTTAGAACGGCAATCGCTTTTTCAAAGCAATTGGCATCGATGGGATTTACGATCGTAAGTGGTCTAGCTCGCGGTATTGATAGTTGGGCCCATCGTGGGGCTTTAATGGCTCGAGGAAAAACGGTCGCCGTTCTTGGACATGGTCTAAAGCGCATTTATCCACCCGAGAACTTTAGTTTAAGTCAGGATATTCTTAACTCGGGTGGTTGTTTACTCTCCGAGTATCCGCTAGAAACTCCACCTCTGCCCCATCATTTCCCACAACGCAACCGCATCATTTCAGGGCTTTGTGTGGGGACTCTTATTATTGAAGCCGCAGAAAAAAGTGGATCCTTAATCACTGCCCGATATGCTTTGGAGCAAAATAGATCTGTTTTTGTGGTTCCGTCTCGGATTGAGGACAAAAGTTTCACTGGCGGTAACTTGTTACTTCAAGAAGGAGCTAAGCTTGTTTTAAAACTCGAGGACATACTTGAAGAAATCGGTGGAAGTTACCGAGAATGCATAGAAAAGGACCGGAAAGATGACAGTGATTTGCTTGAGCTTAAAACACTTTTTGAAACGCAAAATCATCAGCTTTGCTTAACTCAAATCCTTGAGGCCTCTTCGGCAGAAAGAACAAAATTATTGGCAGCACTTGATGTTGCTATAAAACAGGAAAAGGTAGTTGAAGTTGCCCCCCAACATTACATTTGGATCACATAATGCGATGTGAAAAACAATCTCATTAAAAAAGAGCACTTGCCAAATGTTGAAGTTGTTAGAACAATAAGAGTTAAGTTCGGTTTTCGTTTGCGGCGACTAACCCTTAAAAAAGAAGAGAAAATGCGAGATAAGATCCTAGACATCTTGGCGCTGTTTTCTCAGTCTCTGGAGCGAAATAAAGATTTATTTTATGACGCTGAAGAGATTTGGGAGTTACTCTCAACCCGTGGTTATTCTGAAGAGGAGATCGAAAGTGCAATATCGCACATCCAGAGAACCTCTTTAGAAATTCCAGGCCCCTTCTGGAGCGATGCCGTTCCTGTTTATAGAATCTATAGTGAGGAAGAGCATTCGCGGCTTTCCAAATCTGCAAAAGGATATTTGTGGAAGCTTAAAATGCGGGGCATTATTGATCACGCCATTGAAGATGAAATCATTCAAAAAGCGATGAATCTTGAATCGCCCGCAGGCCTCCGAGAAATAAAAACGGTTGCAGCTCTAACTGTTTTCGGTTATGAGCACAAAATTCAGGGAGGCGGTTCCTCATCTTCTACTTTAGTCGAAACGCGCATTAATTAGCTCGGCTACACAAAGATCAGGTCCATAATCCTCCGTAACTGGCAAAGAGAACGTAGATATTTCATGGAAAAAGCAACAGCCAAAAAAAGAACGAAGAAAGCGAAAGTCGCTGATGAAGAGGTCGCCAGTAGTTCGGGGTCAGCCAAAGGGCTCGTTGTCGTTGAGTCTCCCGCAAAAGCTAAAACTCTCAAAAAATATTTAGGCAAAAATTTTGATGTCAAAGCATCTGTAGGGCACGTTATGGATCTGCCCAAAAGTAGTCTGGGCGTAGATCCGGAAAAAGATTTCGAACCTGTTTACGAAATGATCAAAGGTAAACAGAAAGTCGTAGAAGAGCTCGCAAAAGCGGCCTTAAAAGCCGACAAAGTTTATCTAGCTGCCGACCCTGATCGCGAAGGGGAAGCCATTGCTTGGCATGTGGCCCAAGTTTTAAAACTCCCTAAAAGTAAAATTCACAGGGTCTTGTTCCATGAGATTACGAAACCCGCTGTTTTAAAAGCGATTGAGAATCCAATTGAGCTTAATAAGGACCGGTATGAATCCCAACAAGCCCGTCGGATACTCGATCGTTTAGTGGGCTATAAGATTTCTCCGATTCTCTGGACCAAAGTAAGACGAGGATTGTCGGCAGGTCGAGTTCAATCGGTCGCGGTCAAAATGATCGCAGATCGAGAAAAAGAGATTCAAGCCTTTATTCCTCAGCCTTACTGGACTGTGACTGCAAAGCTTTCGGGAGCCAATAAAGATTTTATTGCGCGCCTTGTTAGGGCCGATGAGAAGAAGATCGATCGTCTCACTATTGATAAAGAAGAGTGGGCCAAAGAGATCGTATCTGATTCCTCTTCTGCATCTTGGAAAATTGTTTCAGTAGGGCAAAAATCTCGAAAAAGAAACCCCTATCCCCCTTTTATCACTTCAACTCTGCAGCAAGAGGCTTCGAAGCGGCTTTACTTTAGTGCCAAGAAAACGATGACCCTTGCTCAGCAGCTGTATGAAGGTATTGATTTGGGTGCTGATGGAGCTCAGGGGTTGATCACTTATATGCGTACCGATTCGACCCGTCTTTCCGATGAAGCGATTCGCGAGGCCCGAACATTAGTAGAGAAGATCTTGGGATCTGAATATTTACCTAAAACTCCCGTGGAGTATCGAAATAAAAAGAATGCGCAAGATGCCCACGAAGCTATCCGTCCCACATCGGTAAGATTCACGCCTGAAAAAATAAAACAGTTTTTAGATGCCGATCAGTACAAGCTCTACGAACTCATTTGGAAACGCTATTTGGCCAGTCAAATGGAGCCAGCCGTTTTTGATCAGACTACCGTTGATATCGATGCTGTAGCCAAAAATTCAAAAGTTTACGGTTACCGATGTACTGGTAGCGTTTTAAGATTTGATGGTTTTTTGGTTCTTTGGCAGGACGATGAAAATTCGGGAGATGAAACCCAATCTCTTCCTGATCTGAAAGAGTCGACAGCTGTTCAGTGTCATTCGGTGATGGATGAAAAACACATGACTCAACCTCCTCCAAGATTCTCTGAGAGCAGTCTGATTAAGGAGCTTGAGGAAAAAGGGATTGGGCGTCCCTCGACTTATGCGAGCATTCTTTCGACCATTCAAGACCGCAAATATGTCGAAAAGAAAGAGAACCGATTTTATCCGACAGAGCTTGGGAATTTGATTAACGATCTTTTGGTGGAAAATTTCCCTTCAATTGTGGATGAAAAGTTTACAGCTCACATGGAAGAGGAACTCGACCAAATTGAAGAAGGTAAACTTAATTGGGTCTCGACTCTTAAAGAATTCTACAACCCCTTTGAAGCTACTCTTAAAAATGCGCAAGAAAAAATGCGCAATGTGAAACGAGAAGAAACTCCGACCGATATTAAATGTCCCAAATGTGAAAAAATATTAGTCCTTAAATGGGGTAAGAACGGTAAGTTTGCGGCTTGTCAGGGCTACCCCGATTGCAGATTTACATCAGAATTTGTCCAAGAGAATGGCACTATTTCGCTTGTTGCGCAGCCCACGACCGACGAAAAGTGCGTGACTTGCGGCGAACCAATGCAGGTCAAGAGCGGTCGTTTCGGAAGGTTTTTAGCTTGTTCTGCTTATCCGAAATGCAAAACAACAAAACCCATCACAACTGGGATCAAATGCCCAGATTGTAAAGAGGGAGAGTTGTCCCAAAAGAAAACTCGTTTTGGAAAAATTTTCTTTAGCTGTACGAAATATCCTAATTGCAAGTACGCGATTTGGGATAAACCTCTCAAAGGACAACCCTGTCCGCAGTGCCAACATCCGTTTTTGACGGAACACTATACGAAGAAAGAGGGGGCTTCGATCAGGTGCCCTAATAAAGAATGTGGCTATCAGGCGAAGAGCGAGTCTGGAGGAACTTCCGAAACCGCTGCCGCGACTAGCTAAATTCTCTTTCTTGCCTTTTCCTATTCTTACCGCTTACAGTTAAGTCCATGAAAATAAAATCACTTATTCTTTCTGGGCTGTTGCTTTGTTCAACTGCTTTGCCTCTAGATGGTTTTTACTTAGGGGGGCAGATCGGGCATGTGGCTTTAACGGGTAGACCCTCTCCCACTTATAATAACACTATCGGTTTTGCGATCGACTTGGGCTTTAGAACCAATCCTCTTTTAGATGTCCTTTTTTCTTCTCAGTACAGCTCTCATACTGGAGGTGGAAACGGCCTTTCTTTGTACGCAGAAACTCTTGCTGCAAATTTTCATATTCTAGATGTCAATGATTTCGACGTCAGTTTGGGCGGGGGGCCTGGTTTTTACTTTTTCAAATATGCTGCTAAAACAGACACCCTTTTTGGAATTCAGGCTGGTTCCAATGTGGATGTGAAAGCTGGGGAGAATTTAAGGATCGGTATTGGACTCAAGTACCATACACTTTTTAGAAAAGATTCTGATCTTGGGGATAACTTTTGGACCATCATGATGAGAGTAGGTTATCAATTTGGAGCGTAATTTATGGCAGTGATCAAATCAGAAATGGCAGGCACGGTATTGGAAGTGAAGGTTAAAGCTGGAGATTCTATCAAGTCGGGGCAAGAGATTGTCGTTCTTGAATCGATGAAAATGGAAGTTCCAGTCATGGCCAATCAGTCGGGAAAAGTTGCTGAGATCAAAAAAAAGGTCGGAGACTTCGTAAATGAGGGAGAGGCCCTCATCGAGCTTGCATAATCACTTGTGAAAACTGAACCCCAAAAATCGGAAGCTATCACTCTCACCGATGTGACTTTGCGGGATGGCCTTCAAGCTGAGAGCAAAACAGTTCCATTAGATTCGAAATTGCAGCTTTTGAATCTCCTTTCTCAATGCCAATTTAATCGCTTGGAGATTACAAGTTTTGTAAATCCTAAATGGATCCCACAGCTAGGTGACGCTGAAAAACTCTGTGAATCGTGGTTTAAAAAAGGATCTACTCAAGAGACGATGGCTTTTGTTCCAAACACGAAAGGCTGTGAGAGGTTATTAAAGTTTCCTATCCCTTGGGTGAGCTGTTTTGTGGCCGCAAGCCCCACTTTTAATCAAAAAAATGTCAATTGTACTATCGATGAGAGTTTGAAAGAGATTGAATCGATTATTTCAGTTGCAAAAAATGCGAAGCGAAAAATCAGAGTTTATGTTTCAACTGTTTGGGGTTGTCCCTACGAGAAAGAAATTACTGCAAGTCATTTAGAACCGATTTTCCAAAAACTATCCAAAAGCGGAGCCGATGAAATCGCCCTTAGCGATACGATTGGAGTCGCAACTCCAAGTACAGTGAGAGCTGTCCTTAGTCAAAGCTCGAAGTTTTTCCCTTTTTCAAAAATAGCACTTCATCTTCACAATACGTATGGATTCGCTCTGGCCAACGTTCAGACAGCTTACGATGTTGGAGTTAGAAGTTTCGATGGATCTTTAGGAGGAGTCGGGGGGTGCCCTTACGCGAGAGGCGCTACAGGAAATATTGCATCCGACGATTTGAGAAATCTATTTTTTAGACAGGGCAAGCTTAAAAATTTCCCAAAACCGGAAATTGAGAAAACATTAGACTATTTACGAAATGAACTGGGCTTAGTGTTAAACAGTTCTTTGTCCAAAATTCAGGAGAAGGGGGGAAGCTGGTATGGGATCGAGTGAGTTATTAGTTCGTCGAGAAGCAGGAGTGGTGATTGCAACTTTGAATCGCCCCGATAAGATGAATGCTCTCAATAAGGAAGTTTTTAGTGCTCTTAAAAATCTGATTGATTTGATTGAGCATGATTCCACCGCGCGAGTTTTGATAATCACTGGAGCAGGGGATAAAGCTTTTTGCGTTGGGGCTGATCTCAAAGAACGTCAGGGGATGAACGAGAAAGATATTTTAGTAAGAATGGATTTTGTGAAAGGGATCTACTTAAAACTTGAACGATTAAAGATCCCAACTATTGCTGCTATCAACGGTACAGCTTTAGGAGGCGGTCTAGAGCTCGCTCTTGCCTGCGATTTGCGAGTGGCTCCATCCGGAGCTGTTTTCGGTCTCCCGGAAGTCGATTTAGCTATCATGCCTGGTAATGGTGGAACTCAAAGGCTCTCAAGGTTAATAGGGCTTGCAAAGGCTCTGGAGCTTATCCTTCTCGCTAAAAAGTTTTCATCCGAAGATGCGCTAGCTCTCAATTTGGTGAACGCAGTTGTGCCAGCGAACCAAGTGATGTCGAAAGCTTTGTCTTTTGCAAATAAATTATTAGAGTCGGGGCCCATAGGAATCAAGCAAGCGAAACTGGCTATTCGAGGTGGCTTTGAGAGAAGTTATGAGCATGCGCTTGATTTTGAAGTGGAGTGTTACAAGTCTGTCCTCTATTCCAAAGATCGCCTTGAAGGTATCAAAGCTTTTATTGAAAAAAGAAAGCCAGTTTATCGAGGAGAGTAAGAGAGGTTATTTATGAGTCAAGAACTTCATCCCATTCGTGAAAGAATTGTTAAGGGCGGGGCCCAAAAGTACCACGATAAAAACACGGAGAGCAAAAAGCTTTTTGCTAGAAATCGCATCGCTTTACTTTGTGATAAAGGAACTTTTGTTGAGGATGGTCTATTTGCAAACTGCATGGACAATGAACTTCCTGCCGACGGTGTTATCACGGGGCTTGGTAAAATAGGCGGTAGAGCGATTGCATTGATGGCCAATGACTCGACTGTGAAAGCGGGATCTTGGGGGGCGCGAACAGTTGAAAAAATTGTGCGTATCCAAGAAGTGGCAGAGAAATTACAGATTCCTCTTTTTTATCTCGTTGATAGTGCAGGCGCTAGAATTACCGACCAAGTAGAAATGTTCCCAGGCCGAAGAGGGGCTGGAAGAATTTTTAGGAATCAAGCAAGACTTTCGGGCATTATTCCTCAGATCTGTTTGCTCTTTGGTCCGTCTGCGGCTGGTGGAGCTTACATTCCTGCTTTCTGCGATGTGCTCTTCATGGTCGAAGGGAATGCCAGCATGTACTTAGGTTCTCCGCGTATGGCTGAAGCTGTCATTGGTGAAAAGGTCAGTCTCGAAGAAATGGGTGGGGCTAAAATGCACTGCACACAAAGTGGATGCGGAGATTTTTTGTGTGCGACCGAGGAAATGGCCATTGAAAAAGCGAAACGTTATTTTTCCTATCTTCCGCAAAATAGAACGAGTTGTGTTCCTATTGAGAAATCTCACGAGCCTGAGTTCGGCCCAAAGGAACTTCAAGGATTGATCCCTGAATCAGACGCTAGAGCGTACGACATGAAGCAAGTGATCAAAACCATCGTTGATAAAGATTCCTTCTGCGAAGTGAAAGAGCTTTTTGCGAAAGAAGTGATCACGGGATTTGGAAGGCTCGACGGAAAGACAATCGCTATTGTTGCCAATCAGCCGCTTGTAAAAGGTGGAGTTCTCTTTGTTGATTCTTCCGACAAAGCAGCTCGTTTTATCCAAATTGCTTCGAGCTACGGTATTCCGATTCTTTTTATCGCGGATGTTCCTGGCTTTATGATTGGCTCCAAAGTGGAAAAAGAGGGGATGATTCGAAGTGGGGCCAAGTTTATCTATGCCATGTCTAACGCCGATGTTCCTAAGATTTCTTTAATTGTCAGGAAAGCCTATGGGGCTGGTCTCTATGCGATGTGTGGTCCTGCCTTTGATTGCGATGCGACGATTGCTCTTCCTTCTGCGAAAATTGCAGTGATGGGTCCTGAGCCCGCGATTAACGCGGTTTATGCAAATAAGATTCAAGAGCTTCCAGTTGAAGAGCGAAAAGCTTTTATGACCGAAAAGATGAAAGAGTACGAGACCGACGTAAATATTTACAAATTAGCGAGCGAGCTCATTGTGGATCAGATGGTCGATTACTCTGAAGTCAGAAGCGAACTCATGGCTCGGTTTAGCTACTATGCGCTCAAAAATTCGCGCACTGTGCGCCCCTCAGGTATTCTTCCCATGTAATTTTTGATAGAAAGAGCCGCTTTCTTATTTCGAACGTTCGATGTTTTCTGGCCCTTTGAGCAGAATCTGCATGTTGGCTTGGCCAGGATCTACGACGTTGAAAGTCCCTGTGGCCTTCACTTGAACATTGAGGTTCAGGTATTTGTTGCGTGCATTGATGATGTTTTGAGGCTTCTCATCCCACCATTCTTGAAGTTTGTTTCTTATCGCTTCAAAAGCTTTGGGATCGTCAAAATTGACGAGAGTTATTTCACGCTTAACACCGTCGTTATCAACCACTTGAAGAGCGAAGACATTAAACTGAACTTGTGGACTTTTTGGGAAAAGAACGAGGGTTCCAGTCAAAGAACCTTGTTTCATATGCCATTTGACAAGACTATCGGTAACGACAATCGGATTGGTTTTGGAAACATCCACAGCCACATGAGCGGGCAAGTGAGGATGTTTTCTTAATTTGTATTGTAAAGTGATCTTATCGTTGCGGTAGAGGTCTTTTGCAAGTTCGGGCTTAGGAACTACAACTGGGATGATAGCGTCTTTGTACTCAATGACGAGTACTTTACCGCCATCGACAATCGCATGAACCTTTCCTTTGAGTTCCGTTTTGCCTTCGAGCTCCTCGGGGAGTTTGGCTTCGTGAGTGTACTTGCCGTGACCTAATCCATCTTCAAATTTCTGATAGAGGTAAATCTCTTTGGCGTCGATATGCTGAATCGGGGCTCCGTTTGCGAGGAAAGAGCCTCGAATGATCACTTCATCGTGTCGATTTGAAGATTCTAGAAACTTTTTGACCTCAGGGTTTTCGGTTGTGATGGGAAATTCGTAGTGGTCGAAGAAATTTCCCGGAACGCGATAGGTAAAAACATATTGACTGTATTCGTTAACCGCCCCGTGGATCCAACCCTGAAGGCCATTGCCTTCGAGCATTCTTTGAATCTCTTCCATGGTCGTATCTGATTCCAGTTTTCCGTTCACTGGAAGGTCAGCACGTAAGCTATTGAAAGCTAATAAAAAAGCCACTGCAAACACAATAACAAGACGCATAAAATCTCCTTAAGATTAGGGGATTATTCGCTTAAATACTCTAAAGAATCAAGCTAGAATTATGGAAAATAAAGTTTCTCAAAACTAGGGCTTAAAGCACCGATAAGTTTCAAGATAACAAAGGAGAAAACATGAAGGTTCTGATGGGGTTGGTTGCTTTGATGGTTTTAGCAAGCTGTTCATCTAAAGAGGTCACGGTCAGCACAGATGAAGCTGAAAAATTTGATAAAAACTTGAACTCGGCCACTCTTGATAAAGCTGAGAAGGTCGGTATCAAAGATGGTACTGTAAAAATTCAAAAAACGATCTACCTCGAAGAAGATCTCAATAAAATGCAAAGAGAGATTGAGGATCTGGAAAATCGAATCTACGGAGAGTCAAAAACCTATCCTGGAGGAATGTATCTTTCTTTAAAAGGTTGCCGTTCTGAGCTTGCTGATACTCGTTTAGGTGGAAATGGAGTGCCAGAGCCCATGGAGAAGTGGGAAAAAATTTCAGCTAAAGATCCCGATTACAACTACCACGTCGACCGTGACAAAAATGTCATTGCAGTCAACGAAGAAGAGCTCGCAGGAAGAATCACCAATTTAAGAAAACTAAAAAGAGTTCTCAATGACACTTATGACACTTTCCAAAGCCGTCTTGATATCTGCCAGCAAAAAGTCAAAGCGGCCCAAGTAGCCCAAGGAATGAACCCCGAAGATTCCAAGGCCAAAGGGGAGTGGGTTGAAGGTCCTAATGGTTACAAGGTCTGGAAAATGAAACGTTCTAAAACCACCGATCCCGAAGAGATGATGAAACGAAAAACTGCGGGAGACAAACCGGAGCCCAAAGAGTCAACAGAGAGCGATGATTAATCGCTCCTTACTTTCCAATGGCTAAAGGTGGCTTGGCGTTTCCAATAAAGCCAACCAAAACTAATAGAGTCACGATATAGGGAAAGGCTTGCAAAGCCTGAACCGGGAAAGTGTGTCCAAAAATGGGATTGCTTTGAAGCTGAATCTGTAAAGCATCTGCCAAACCAAAGAACAAGCAGCTCACAAAAGTGGGGATAGGTCGCCACTTTCCAAAAATAAGGGCTGTGAGGGCAATGTATCCTCGTCCAGCAGTCATGTCTCGTGTGAATTGGCTTGCGTGAGCTGTGGAGAGGTAAACTCCTCCTAACCCAATCACCATGCCCGCCAAAGACATGGCCCATAACCTCACTTTTTGAGAAGAAACCCCAGATGTCTCAAGAGCTTCGGGCCCGTCCCCTGCTGCGAGAAGTCTCAACCCTAATCCCGTTCTGTAGACCAATGCATAGAGAGTAAAAGGGAGAAGACAAGCTACTACTGTAAGAGTAGTCGAGCTAAATCTCTCAGAGATTGGAATCGCTTTGGTGTTTGTGGGACTCCCGAATAAAAGTTTGGTTAAAAGTGGTGTCATTCCTGCTGCAATTAAATTCACGACGACTCCACTAATAATCTGGTCGGCTTTGGCTTTGACCGTGAGAAAAGCATGGATAAACATCGTAAATCCGCCAACTATCAAAGCCGCAATCGCCCCCAAATAAGGGCTATGAGTCAAATAGGTCACTGTCGCTGCTGCCCAAGCCGAAGTTAAAAGAACTCCCTCAAGACAAATGGTTGCAACTCCCGATCTTTCGCACAGAAAGCCACCCATGGCTGCGAAAATAAGAGGCGTTGAGAGCCTTAGTGTGGATAGAAGTAATTCCATCATTTCGCACCCTCTTTTTTTGATTTGCTGAACAGCCGAACAAAATAGGGTTGGCTTGCAATAATAATAATGATCAAGGCCTCCATAATAACTGAGACTTCTTTGGTCATCTTTTCGCTTAAGAACTCAATTTCTCTGGCCCCATTGTGAATGGCTCCAAAAAGGAGGGCCGATAAAATGATTCCTAGGGGGTGGTTTCTTGCTATCAATGCCACTGCTATTCCAGTGAAGCCGTATTGGGGTGAAAAACCCTCAATTAATTTGTGGTGATATCCCATGACTTCGTTGACTCCTACAAGGCCCGAGAGGGCTCCGGAAAGTGTTAGAACTAGAATGAAATTGGCTCCCACAGCGATACCATTAAACTCCGCAGCGGTTGGATTTTGTCCTAGAGCCCTAATTTCGTATCCCTTCGAAGTGTGAAAGAGGAACAAATAGCAGAGGATGGCAGCGATGATACTTAAAAACAGTGTGATATTCACAGGGGTTGTAAGAAAAAAATCACTTCCAAGCAGTGTTGTAAAATCAGAAAGAAGTGGAAGTACATATCCTTTTCCAATTTCTACAGTTTCCGGATTTTGAACTTCAGTGTTTTTGAAAGGGTACAGAATAAGATAGTTGACCAGAATGATCCCAATAAAGTTGAGCAGGATAGTGACAATCACTTCATGGCTTCCTCGTTTGGCTTTGAAATAACCAGCAATCATTCCCCAAATTCCCCCGAAAATGAGCGCCACCAAAACCCCAAGAGGTACCGCTAAAAAGCTGGGTAAATTGGGAAAGAAACAAGAGAGGGCAACAATTGCGATGGCACCAAGATGGAGCTGTCCTTCACTTCCAATGTTAAAAAGCCCTGCGTGAAATGAAAGCGCTACCGAAAGTCCGGTCAGTATGAGCGGAGTTGTATAGTAAAGTGTGTAGCCTAGGCCAAAACTATTGAAGAAAGTACTTGTGAACGCTTCAACCAAAATTGAAGGGCTCTCTCCCATGCAGACCAAAAAAAGGCTTATCACCGAAGCCGAAACTGCAAGGGCTACGAGTGGGGCTATGACCGCTTTTTTTGAAAAGCTGAACTTCATTAGACAGTTCCTCCTGTCATGCTTAAGCCAAGTTCTCTTTCATTAGCGGTTTCTTTAGTAAATTGAGCGACAATCCTTCCGTGAAAGAGCACCAAAATTCTATCTGAAAGTTTAAGAATCTCATCGAGCTCAGAGGAAATAAGCAAAATACCAGTGCCTTTCGATTTTAGTTCGAGAAAATGTTGGTGGATGAAATCGATAGCTCCAATGTCAATGCCACGCGTGGGGTGAGCTGCTAGCAAAAACTGAACTGGTCTAGAAGTCTCTCTTGCAACGACAAGTTTTTGTTGGTTTCCACCTGAGAGTGAGACCATAGAAAGGTGTGGATCTTTCGGGCGAACATCAAAGCGTTGGATCATGTGGCTCACGATGGGTTCTGTCTTAGATCCCGATAAGAACCAGCCATTTCGAATTTCTCTCTCTTTGTGATGCCCCAAGATAGCGTTTTCTGAAATGGAGAAGGGAAGAATGACAGCTTCTCTGTGCCGATCAGGAGGAATAATGGAGAATCCCATTTGTTTTAAATCATAACTATCCACATCCAAAATGTTTTGATTATTGAAAACGATTTGTCCGTCAAAATGTCTTTCAATCCCAGCCAAGCACTTAATGAGTTCTTGCTGGCCATTCCCTTCTATGCCAGCAATGCCCACAATCTCTCCAGCATTCACTTCAAATGAAATATCGCTCAGTTTCTGCCCCATGGGTTTCTTTAGGGTGAGAGAACTCACTTGGAGTATCGCTTGTGGGGTGTGTGCTTCTTCGTGGCGCTTTAAGGGCGATCTCTTGTGCCCAATCATCTTTTCAGCAAGGATCTCCTCAGAAAGATCACGGGTCGCTAACGTCTCAACCACTGTTCCTTGCCGCATGATAGTGACACAATCTGTGTGGTTTAAAATCTCTTTGAGTTTGTGCGTGATAAGGATAATCGTTTTTCCAGCTTTTTTGAGGTTCTTGAGGCGTTCAAAAAGCGATTCTACTTCTTGTGGGCTTAATACGGCCGTTGGCTCATCTAAAATTAAGATGTCAGATTTTCTAAAGAGCAATTTTAAAAGTTCCACCTGTTGCTGATGGCCAACTGAGAGTGTTTCAACTTTCTGGTTGAGCTCCACTTGAAACCCAAATTCTTTTTTTAGATTTTCAAGCTGGCCCATCACAGAAGCTTCATCCACAAACCAGAGGGACGGCTCTTTTCCTAAAATGATGTTTTCCCAAACGGTGAGTGTGGGAACCAACATGAAGTGCTGGTGGACCATTCCAATTCCCAGCGAAATGGCCTCTTGAGGGGTTCGGATGGGCGTAGGTTTTCCTTTTAAAGAGATGACACCATGGTCGGGTTCAAACATTCCATAGAGAATCTTCATGATCGTTGATTTTCCAGCTCCGTTTTCTCCGACCACGCCGTGAATGGTAGATGAATGGACCGAAAAAGTGACATCACGGTTCGCAGCTACAGCGCCAAAAGTTTTGCTTATTTTAGAAAACTCTAAAAGGGGGGGCGAAGTTTGAGCCATTAGAATGATTTAGCTTTCTTCATTTTGAGATAGTAATCGGGAACCTTGAGTTTTTTATTAGAGATATCCGATTTAATGGTTTGAATCCGAGACTCCATTTCGCTGGATATCAATTTGCGATTGAATTCATCAAGAGAATAATCGACTCCGTTTTCACTAAGGCCTAGATCAAAAATTCCCCCTTGAAACTTGGATTGGGTTTCAAGCTCAATCGCTTTGAAAACGGCAACATCTACTTTTTTAAGCATGCTAGTTAAAACAAGTCCTGGCTTGACCCAATTTTGATTCGAGTCGCAACCGACAGCCAATCTTTGCATCTGTTCTGCAGCATCGAAAACTCCTAACCCTGAGGCCCCCGAAGGGCTAAAAATGACATCCACTCCTTTATTGTACTGGGAAAGGGCGAGTTCTTTGGCTTTAGTCGGGTTTCGCCACGCTTCTGATGAGGAACCCACATAATTTGTGAGAACTGTCGCATTGGGATTGATGTGTTTTACGCCAGATTCAAATCCCAATTGAAAACGACGAATCATTGGAATGTCCATGCCGCCGACAAATCCGATTTTATGGGTTTTAGAGGCCATGGCGGAAAGAGCCCCCACAAGAAAAGAACCTTCATGTTCTTTGAATACAATCGATCGGACATTAGGTGCATCGGTCGTGGCATCGATGAGCACAAAGTGGGCTTTAGGAAATTGCTTAGCGACTCGCTCAACTGCATTTTTCTGAACAAACCCCACTGCAATAATCAGTGGAAATTGTTTTTGTGCAAAAGTTCTTAGAGTCGGCTCTAAAGAAATGTCATCAGATGACTCGACAGTTTTGAGTTTGATACCGAGCTTGTTTTGGGCTTCGGTTGCCCCCAAAAAAGCTGCAGCGTTAAACGATTTGTCATCTCGGCCCCCTTTATCAAGAGCCAGTCCGACTTTAATTTCCCCATGAAGAGAGCCGCTCAAACCGAGGAGTAAACTCAATGAAAGTACAATTTCACAAAAAAATGTTTTTTTCATGAGCGACTAAATGGAATTATCGGCAGCCAAATGGGCTTGCGCTAAAGCTTCGTTGAAATTGCACCCATTGGCCATTGTTGCGAACTGTTAACAAAAGCTGTTGAGAAAGAGGTTGGGTCGCACCCTGCAAGAAGTAAACTGTGGTATCTGTTGTTGGATCAAAAGTGGTTGAAGCATATCCTTTGACTTGGGTTCCCTCGTCTAGGACCACTTCCATAAAATGAGTTTCAGGATTGATAGAAACTTTGGCACGAGCACTATCGGGAGCTTGAGAAAGGGTGCATTCGTAACTGGCCACGTTTGCAGCAGGTGCACTGACGGACAAACAAAATACAAAAAGAGACAGCAAAAGATAAATGGAGGATTTCATAGTGGTAAAAAACCACTAAACCCTCTATCTGTCAATTTGAGCAGGGGGTAATCATTACTTCTGAGGGGGATGCCAAGACCAGATGGGACAATCCGAACTTCTTACCACTTGCCTTGCTATACTTCCCAGTATTGCAGCACTTGCAGGGCCTGTTTGAGTGACTAGCGCAATTACTTGGGCTTTATACTTTTTAGCTGCTTTTGTAATGGCTTTGGGGATAAATTCGGCTTTTTCGTCGATGATGATTTCGACATCAATCCCTTCGCTTGAAAGTTTCTTTTCCCATTTTTCAAGAGCTCGATATCTTCTGGCTTCGTCCTCTTTGAGATAGGTTTCGTAGATGTCACTGCGGTAAATCATGGAGTAGGTTTCAGGAAGAACGTAATCCATTTTGTGAAAAAGAATCAATTTAGCTTTCAGTCGCTTCAGATCGGGAATGAGTCTATCTAAACCCTTTTCTGAAGCTTCGCTCAGATCGGTCGGAAAGAGGATAGTCTTAATTTTTTTTGGTAAATGAGTTTTGGGGTTTACGATGAGAAGGGGGATGGTTGATTGAAGAATAAGAGCTTCGGCAAAGCTTCCTAAAAGCCATCTCTCCACTCCGGCTCGAGCGTGAGTGCCTACAGCAATGAGGTCGGCTTTCTTCTCTTTCGCATAGTCTAAAAAGGTTAAAACTGACCGTCGTTGAGAGTATTCGGGACAATAGATCAACGAAGGTTCACCTAGGTTGGGTAATTTTGTCGCTTGGGTGATCTTTTCAAAAGCTTTTTGAGCCGCTGTTTTAAATTTCTCTCGTACGTCGGGGGTGTCGGTAGGTAGTCTAAGCTGCCCAGGGTTAAGAACCGATGCCGGCTCAATAGTATTGGGACTCTGACGCATCCATTCTTTGAGATGTTGAGCCACTTTGAGTTGAGTTCTCTTGTCAGCGAAAGGGTCAATGGCCCAAATAGTTGTAGATTGACGCGTCATAAATAGTTCTCCTTGCTAAAACTTCAAATACTTTTTGCAGTTTGAATGCCATTATTCAAAGTTAGTGGCACAATAATTGTAGTTTTTTTTTGATTAAAAACAACCTTAGAAGAGGAACTATGAAAACCCTAATTCCAACGGCTTTGATGAGTTTCATCCTTGCAACTTCTGTGGGAATCGCAAAAGAACGTCCCGAAGTCACTAGCAATATGCGAGAAGTTTTCAATTCTTTGATGAATCTCCAAACCTATGCTGTTTCTACCGATAGGTTTCGAGATTCTAAGAATAAGGATGTGATCAGTAAGGACCTCAAAACCCTTGAAAGAGTCAACCACTCCTTTCCCAAAAAGATGATGGACGAAGAACCCGGTATTGCGGCTATCGCTAAGCTTTATCAAGATTATATTCACGACACACAAACGCAGTTCAAAAAAGGTAACTATGAATACGCTAGAAACAGAGTGAGAAGTGCTACGGCCTTTTGTTTGAACTGCCACACGAGGGTTACCACTGAAAAAGTGTTTGCAGATTTTCAAAACCGCATCGAAAAAGGGGATTTTTCGCTTTATGAAAAAGCTGAAATTGCAGCAGCGACACGTCAGTTTGATAAAGCTTTAAAAGACTACCGCGAGTTGCTGTCCACTATTCCTAAAAACGAGTGGGGTATTATCGAATACAGCCGAGCTTTAAGACATGCCGTAAGTATCGCAGTTAGAGTCAAACGCGATCCAAAATTAACCCTAGAAATTCTCGACCAAGTCGCCAAACAGAAAGAGCTCCCCGAGTTTATTCAAGATTATGTAGCGCAGTGGAAAAAAGAGACCGTCGCTTGGAAAGACGAAAAAGTTGAAGAGGATTTAAAAGGGGCCAAAGCTGTTGCAAAAGCAAAGTCGATTATTGAAAAGGCGCTTGCAAGCCAAGCTTTTCCGGCTGATGAGAATATTGATATCTCTCTGCTTAGAGCAACCAATTATCTTCATGAAGCTTTAGATGAAAAGCCAAATTCTGAAGAAAGAGCTGAAGCTTTGTATCTCTTGGGAATGGCTTATCAAGTGTTGCAAGACCCCATGCTTTGGGATCTTGATACCATTTACTATGAAAGCTGCATTCGAGAAAAACCCCACTCCGATTTATCTAAAAAGTGCTATCGTCGCTATTCCGATCGCATCTATTTCGGATACACCGGCAGTGGAGGAACTTTCATTCCCGAGCCCGAGCTTAAGAAGCTAGTTGAACTTAGAAAATTGGCCAATTAGCTGGCATTGAATCTGCTGTATTTCTTTTTTAAATCTGGGGCTGAGCCCAAATTTAAAAATCAGGAGACAATTTGTCCCTTTTCGAGTTATGAGTTTTTGTGAGATGGGACAGAATGGTAGAAAACAGATGGGTTCAACTTCGCTCAAAGGTCGAGTGGTTATTCTCGATGACGATCGAGAGATGGTGTCGTTGCTGGAAGATTTCTTAACCAGCGAGGGTTATCTCATAAGTCCGTTTTCTAATGCCTTAGATGCTTTGACCGCATTGAGGCCCAGTGGTGCTTTAGCCCATGACAAAAATGAGGGTGATATTGATCTTATCATCACCGATCTAAAAATGGCCCAAATGGACGGTATGCAGTTCCTCCAAGTGATCAAATCGGAGCGGCCTGAAATACCAGTTGTCCTTATCACTGCTTTTGGGAGTATCGATACTGCGATTGAGGCCATGAAGAAGGGGGCCTATCACTATCTTGTGAAGCCCTTCAAATTAACCGAAATGGCCGTCATTGTTCAGCGAGCGGTCGAGCGTAGGGCTCTTACCCGTGAGAACTTTAATTTAAAAGAACAACTGAAAAAAGAGAGAGGTATTGAGGGGATTGTCGGCAATAGTAAGCCGATGCAGACTGTTTTTGATCTCATTAAGAGAGTTTCAAACTCACAAGCCAATGTCCTTATTACGGGTGAGAGTGGAACTGGGAAAGAGATGGTCGCTCGAGCGATTCATTCTTTGAGCGAGCGAAGGGAGAAGCCTTTTATCGCTATTAATTGCTCGGCTATTCCTGAGAATCTGCTTGAAAGTGAACTTTTTGGCCATGCCAAGGGTTCGTTCACTGGAGCCACACAGAGAAAGCGGGGATTAATTGAAGAGGCCAATGGGGGAACTCTTTTCCTCGACGAAATCGGAGACATGATTCCGGCTCTTCAGGCCAAACTTTTAAGAGTTCTACAGGAGAGAAAGATTAAGCCCGTGGGAGATAATCAGTTTTACGATATTGATGTTCGCGTGATCTGTGCAACTCATAAGGATCTCAAAGCTGGTATACGAGAGGGGACATTTCGAGAAGATCTTTACTACCGATTGAGTGTTATTCCCATCGCACTTCCTGCGCTTCGGGAGAGAACAGAAGATATCCCTCTACTTGCAGCCCATTTTCTTAAAAAAGCAGTGGCTCGTCATTTTTCGGGGCCCCAAGTAAGAAACTTGAGTTTCACCAAGGAAGCGGTTTTTAAGCTTTGTAGCATGAAGTGGGCTGGTAACGTCCGCGAACTTGAAAATGTGGTAGAAAGAGCCGTTGTTCTAACCCGAGGCCAGGAGATCATCGCTGAGGATATTGATAACCATGATTCAAGTGACCCTCAAACGGCTCTAAGTTACATGGTTCAAGACTCCCCGACGATTGCACAGCTTGAGCAACGCTACATCCAAATGATCCTTGAGAAGACAGCAGGCCGAAAAGATAAAGCCGCACAAATCTTAGGTATCAACCGCAGAACACTTTACCGTAAAGAGCGAGAATATGGTTGGGTGAAAGAGGGAGAGGATAGCGAGTTAGATGCTACTGGTAACCAAGAAGAGTTGAGTTAAAAAAAAGCCCGCAATGACTTAAGATTCACTGCGGGCTTAAGCGTTCAGACCTTAGGGAAGGTCAACAACTTTATTAATCGCTTGTCCATTCATTGATCGGACATGGAGTAAGTAAACTCCCGTAAGATCGTTTTTAAGTTCTACTGTTTTTACGAAACGAACTTTTTGAGATTCACATCCTCGTTCTGCAATGTGCTTCACGATGGGTTGAACTACGATGACATCTGAGGTGTAGTTAACTTTGATGTCTTCGAAAATGGTGCAACGATCACTAAAGGCCCCTTTGACGACAAGAGTGTGGATTCCCGTGTCAGGTTCGGTCGTGATGTAAGCATCACTGGCTGGAGCATAAAGAAACTCATCAGCTTCCGATTTTGTAGCTCTGTCGATCTTAATTTTTCCAAGTGCGTTTCCTTTAGCAGCATCTTTCAAAGAATAGTCGCCAGCATGAATGAGCCCCAAATCAATTGTTTGATTAAAGGGAACTAGCATTTGTAAACAGATCCCGTTGTAATGATAAGCTTGCTGCTGAATGATGATAGTTCGCGTTTTGGGATCAATCTTGGTAGCGTACGGACCGACTTTATAACAAGTGTTGGGGAAGAAGCCTTCGACAGTCACTTGAGTGCGATCGTTGTCGTCAAACCCTTCCGGAATAAAAGCTTTCTGAATGGCAACAGTGACAGTGTTAGGTGTTGTTCCTGAAGAAATATCATCAGCCTTTATTTGAAATGCCCCTACGAGACCAATGACTACTAAGAGATAAGAGAGTTTCATACGCGTCGTCCTTTCCGTCTGTTTTGAATTCTTATAACCCGATTGGTAATAGTGCAAACAGTATTCCAAGTAAACTTTTTCTCAAGATGAGAGCGAGTTTGGCGATTGACACTAAGCGCACACATGTTTCTGAGACAAAATGTCCGTACTAAGTCGGCCAATTTGGGACGGAAATGAACTGAAAATCTTTAAAAGCAAGCAAGGAGGCATGGAGAGCGATTCTTCGATGAGAAAAACGCCCTACTTTTCCGCCGTAGGTCGTGTCCCCCTCAATTGGGGCTTTAAGAAAACTCAACTGGCTTCTTATCTGATGAGTTCGCCCTGTTAAGAGGTGTATTTCCGATTCGAAAAGTCCATGGATAGCTTCAGTTTTTAAGATCTCTAGCTGGCATTCGAGGCGGTTTTCACCCGGAGTTGAGTGCAGTACTTTGGGAGCCCAGAGGCTTTTTTCCATAAAGTGAGTATGAAGTCCAAGGGGAGGGGCGCTCGGGGTTAGGGCCCGATAATGTTTTGTAACCCGTTTCTTTCTTAAAAAACGATTAAACTCACTTTGAAAATTTTGTGTTTTCGCAAGAAGAAGAAGACCGCTCACTGGTACATCTAATCGCTGAGTCACGTAGAGCGGGATGCCAAGCGTTTGGGTTAGTTGGTAGGAAACATTCTCTACGGAGTTGTCGAGTGTCGGGGGTACGGGGATGCCTGCAGGTTTGTTAATGACCACAAAAGCATCGTTTTCAAAAATAATCCTAGATTTCCAATCGACCGATTCAACATCGTAGCGTTTTGGAAAACTGTGAACTCGAATGTAGTCGTTTTCTTTAATCTCGGTTTCCGAAAACACTCTCTCTTTATTTACAAAAATGGAGCCCAAACGGAGAAGGCTCTTAAGATGATCTTCATCCAATGACATCTGAGATTTTAAAAAATCGGACAAAATCCCAGGTTTGGGGCTTAAAAAGTGGTGGGTTGATTTAGGGTGATTGGCCATTTCGTCCATGGCCCTTTTGATACACTTAGTTTGAAGAAAGTCCAACCGTTTCTCGGATGATATATTGGGGCCGTCCTTTGGTTTGGATGAAGAGCTTACCTAAGTAGATTCCCATCACCCCAAGGATGAGAAGTTGTACTCCCCCTATCAATAAGACACTGGCGATCACGGAGGCCCACCCTGAGACCGTTTCATTTGTAAAAAACTTTACATAGAGCGCATAGAGCAAGTAACAAATGGAAAGGCATGAAAACATGGTACCGAGATAGAGGCTTAAGTAAAGGGGACGAACACTAAAACTAGTGATTCCTGCCAAGGAGAGTTTTATCATTCTCGATAACGTGTACTTACTTTCGCCATGTTGTCTTTGAGCTTGTTCATAACTGATAACTTTTGTCCTAAACCCCAGCCAGGGGATGATACCTCTCCAGAAAAGATCATTTTCAGTGATAGCTTTACAGGCTGAAATGACCTTTTTGTCTAACAGCCTGAAATCGGCCGTGCCCGACTCAATGGGAATATCAGAAATATAACGAAGTGCTCGATAAAAAATCTTTGAGGATAACCGTTTAAAAAGCGAAAGTTTGATAGAAACCTTTCGTTGGGTGATGACGACATCAGCGCCTTCGCGCCAAAATTGAATCATCTGAAGTAAATACTCGGGCGGGTGCTCAAGATCACAATCCATAGAAATGGCGCAGTTACCGCTTGCAGTATCCAATCCCGCTTTTAGAGCACTTTGGTGGCCAAAGTTTCTTGAAAAAGAGATCCCTTTGGCTCGGTTGTCTGCACTCGCAAGGCTTTCGATCACTTTAAATGAACTATCGGTACTTCCGTCATCTACAAAAATAACTTCAAATGATTCTCTTTGGAGAATCGTTGAAATTCGGCCAAAGATCAGGGGAATATTCGTTTCTTCATTGAGCGCTGGAATGATGATCGAGATCTCAGGGCGTGCCATGCGTGTTCTCTGCTTTCAGTGAGTGATTCGGTAAGTGAACCCAACCCGCTTGAGTGATTTTGAACCGTAGCTCGGGTAAATTATAAACTGACAGGTTTGAAGCTATCCCTAGTTGGAAATCTCCATCTTCTTGAGCTTCGAAAAGTGCTGTGAAATGGCCATTTGAGAAAATATTGACACTTCCTGCTCGTTCACCTTCTCGCATAAGACCTACAGTGATTCCGCCTGTCTCTAAATGCCCTCGAACCACCAAGAGGTCTCCTTTGTTTTGTCGACGAGGGAAAGTGATGAGAAGATCGGTGTCGTTTTGAGCAGGGCTAACATCTGCAAACCATCTCATTGCAAGTTGAGACTTTGAACGGTCTTGATGAACAAGCATGTGGGTGTCTTTAGGCTGCTCTGGGAACCCGTCAAACCTCCAAAAGTTATTTTGTGACTTTATTTCCTTTGCTTGAAAGAGCACTTCGCTTTGAGAGATGGGGTGAATAGCGATTGACTCCGGCAGCGGCATTGTGTCGGTTTGAACTGGGTGTGTTCCCCAAAGAAATCGATTCGGATTTAAATCTAATAGCTCTTGATAAAGCGGAGAGTCCCCGAAGGGAAGTATCAAAGTCATGGGCTTCGATAATGAACTTGGGGAAATTATTTTCTTTAGGCTTACTAAACAACGTTCTTGAGATTTCGGAAGTTCGATTCCTTGAAACCCCTGCCAAGTTGGAAAATAAAGTCTGGCAGATTTAGTGTTGTGATCGAGATCGACACGAAGAGTTCTCGACCAATCGAACCGATAAAGGTAACTCATCTCAATAGGGACATACCGAATAATGGGCCAGAGAGTTGAAAAGGGACAACGGTCACCGCCAAATTCAGCCACTCGAAATTCAGGGGCAGAACCCAGATACTCCCCGTAGTTAACTTTTCTCTCACTTGCAGTTTTTAGAGCGGTTGATTTTAAAAGCATGAGATCTTCTGCAGGGCCACGTGCAGCACTTTCATAATCGAGAGCAAGTCGTTTAAGGTTTCTCTCTTGAATAGGTCTTAGAACTGATCCAAATCCCCAGATTGTGAGAAGAAGGAAAGTAATCCCGAAAGCAGATCCCCCGATGCGGTTCCAATTTAGTTTTTGCTTTCGGGGGAAGAACACACACTGCACGAGCCAAGCTAATCCCCACCACGAAATGACCTCCCCATAGAAATGGTGCCGCTGCCAAAACTGAGTGGTGAAAAGGGTCGCTAAAAAGGAAAGCCATCCTAAATAAAGAATCCCAAACCTTAAATGAACAGCGAAGAGTGTAAAAACTGTAGTGATAGCCAGAGGTAGAGCTAACGGCTCAAGAAGTTTTATTGCGGTTGCTCTTAGAGAAAAAAATACGTTCAGCTTTGAATCGGGTAACCCGGTCGGAGCTTCCTGAAAGCGAAAGGGGAGAGTGATAATTCGCAGAGCTGAAGCGTAGATGCGAGTCAAAAAATCGGCTGGCAGAGTTCTTAGATAAATTTCGTTGAAGCTTTTTCTTTTTGAAAGCGCACTTTGAGATTGGGTCACAAATGTATTGTTAGCATCGATATATTCGTCCAGATGCAGATAGCCCATGTCGTAGGGTGGGCGAGTTAGCCCCAGAGAGTTGTCGAGCGAACTCATGTAGCCAGCTGAAGCTTGTTGGGCATTGAAGTCAAAAATAGGCCTAGGGCTACTTATCAAAAAGAAATAAAGAAGCACAAAAAGGGCCGAGAAGCGGCTTTTCCAGCGAGCTTGCGGTTTAAGAGGTGTTAAAAATAAGATAGTGAAAATGACAGGTACGATAAAAAGAGCGATCTCTTTTCGACTCCAAGATCCAAATCCCAAAGCCAGCCCTAAAACCACAGAGAGCCAACCTCCTTTTTCACAGCTCTTGCCAAATCTTACTAAAGCGAGAGTCCCGGAGATAATAGCTAAAATCCAAGTGGCTCTTACGAAGTCTCGGTCTGGTGCAGATCTTAAAATGTAAAGCTGCAAGGGCGACGACAAAATAAAAAGAGTGAAGAAGGACGAGATAAGAGGAGATGATCCAATTCTAAAAAGTGCGTAGCTTAAAACAACAACTAGGCCAAAAAAGATGCCACAATCTAGAGGTGTAGAGAGCCCAGCAATAGTGGGCGTATAAAAAAGTTCGGAGCGATGAAGTGTACTTGAAACATAAAAAAATCCTACTACCGTTCCGAACATGAAGAAGAGGGCAAAAAGATAGGTGTCTGCTTTTTTAAAACACTGAGCTAGAAAGTTTCGGGTTTCGTCGAACGTTTTTTTGAAGAGAGACCGATTGAGAACGAGGAAGATCAACGCGAATACAAGCCCTAAGAACAGACGAAAATGGGTGTACATCGGATAGGTATTTCTAAGATAGTGAAATACAGCTCCCAAGCCCCCTCCTTAGTAAGGATTTATTATAGAGGCTCGGCGCTAAGGGCGGCAAACATTACTTAACGCCCCGAGGTTAACCCTCTCAGAAAAGGTCGGGATATAATCTTAAAAGTAGCTTCTTCTTACGCACCCAAAACAATCCAATAACTACAACCAAAGAGGGTCTATGAAACGATCAACTTTAGCGCTAGTGTGCGCTCTTTCCTTATCTATCATCGGTCATGCCACAACAAGTCGAAACGGCTTTGTTGAAAGTGCCGATGCCCGAAACGTGGCTCTTTTAGTAGGGGTCACTTACGGCCTACCTGGAATAGATCTTGATCTTAACAACGTCAGAGAAATTGCAACTCACCCCGGCTACAAATTTGATGTAAATGAACTTTGGGAAGAAGAAGGAAGTGTTTCTAACGTAGCTAAAAATTTGACCGATCTCTCTGCAAGTGTGACCGACGGCGGAACACTCTTCTTTTACTTCTCAGGCCATGGTTCTAAAGAGGGTCTTTTAATGGACGACCGATTGATGAAGATCGGAGAAATAAGAGCTGCGATTGAAAAAGGTCGCGCAGGAAAAGCTCCACTTGAGCGTTTAGTGATGATGTTCGACTCTTGCTACTCCGGTGCTCTTCTTAATGGCGTAAGAAAAGTAAGTCATCAAAGAGAAGATGCTAGAGCTTCTGAGGAGTTTGCAAACGCTTTAGTGAAAGAACTTCAAATTGCAAACGGCCGAGACACTTACTGGAAAAAACTTTTCGTCTTTGCTTCTTCACGCGCTGATGAAACTTCTGCAGCAGGTTCGAATGGTTCAGCTTTCACAGTGAACATGAGAAAAGCTTTCGACGAAGCGGTTCTAGCCAAAGCCAAAGTCAGTGAGTTTGTGACTAAGACTCAAAAATACACCGCTTCTTATCATCACCCTGTGGCCCGTTTAGTGCCGGTTACATTGGGAGATGAAGCTTTAGTGCCTTAACCCCTAATAAAAAGTACATAGCCCCAATCCTGTGTAAGGCCCCTGGAGATATCCCACTCTAGGGGCTTTTTTTTATTTTTTAGGGCGATTCTGTTTGTTTCATGATTTTAAGATTTTAGCTAACCACTGCCAAAAAAGGGCCCTTCAAAACAGGGCTAAAGTATTGACTTGAATACCAATTCTGTTACCGTGCCGTGCGGCAATCAACTTAATCGTATGGAAGGGATTCATTTATGAAAAATGTTCTGCTCGCTCTATCTTTAGTTAGCGCGTTGAGCTTTGGCTCAGCAGTCGAATTTAAAGGAACACCGACAAACATCGATGTGTCTGGCACACCGATGAAAGTCTACCCTCAAGCAGCTCTTACAACAGCTGCTGGACCCGTGAATTTAAAGCTCACAGGTTATGGCATCCGTCAGAAGTCGGTTGCTTTCGTGAAAGTGAATGTTTACTTGGCCACAAGCTACGTCGATGAAGCTGTGACATTAAATCCCAGTAGCCCCGTTGATTCTCTAAAAACGACGAAAGGTCGCGTGATTGTGCTCGATATGTTGAGAACCATGACAGCACAAGATATTCGTGCTGCGTTTGAAGAAGCTCTCGATGTGAACGGAGTTGATATCAACTCTAAAGCTGTTCAATCTGTGTTTTCTAAGTTCCAAGGGGATCTTTATGCTGGCAACAGAATCGTTGTTTCTAGCTGCCCCGGTGAGAGAAATCTCGAAACTCTGATGATTGAGCTTCCAAAGAGCAACATCAGCGAAACTGCTAATTTTCTAGGTTTAGATTTCTGGAAAATCTGGTTCGGTGAGCCTGTAGATGAACTCATGGGTGAACTTAAAGCCAAACTATTAGGAGTTAAAAAACCATGAAGAAGCTTTTGTTGACCGTTCTTTCTTTAAGCGTTCTTTCTGGCTGCGGTATCAAAGAGATGGCCGATGAGGCCCGAGACAACTTAAGAAAAACGGGGAATGCTGTTCACTTGCAAGTGTTAACAGTGGCTCTCCAGCAGATGTTGGATCCGGTGAACACCGACAGCTTAACTCCTCCTGTGAGAATGTTCCCTTACGGGGACACTTTCAGCAAAGAGGCTAGCTCAAGTGAGATCACTGAGGTTTATCACACCTTTTTGGTCGATGTGAAACTTGGCGGACAGACTGGAAAGTCAAATCCAACTGCCAAAGACATGCGACTTCAAGGAAGAAAAGTGAGTCTTGCTGCAGGCGGCGTGATTTCAGCTTTCATACCGCATGAGAAGCTTGAGGAGATTATCCGAGAGCAGATTTCTCGTGGTGGAAGATATGAAGACACGGCCTATGTCATTCTCTTAACTCGTTATACGTACTTAAGAGATTTCTTCTTCGCATCGGTTGTAGAGAAATCGGAGCGAGTGAATATGGATTCTGTTAGAAAAGCAGCTGAGTACTTTAAAGAGATTAAGTACATTGCGCAGCTTTCTTTCGTGGATCGCATTAAACTTCATGTGCCTCAGTTTATTCCAGTGATCAACGACACTAATCCAGATCCTGATACGACTAC
>DDPO01000185.1:0-8520 GCA_002342225.1 Bdellovibrionaceae bacterium UBA2466
TACTTGATTCTGTTAACCTGGGGTTTTTATCCAATCGTTTATGCTATGGGAAGCTATGGATGGTTGGGTGGAGCAGGCTCTGTTGTAGCCGTTCAAGTAGGCTATAGTATTGCTGATGTCACTGCCAAAGCTCTTTATGGCGTGATGATCTTTGCCATTGCTTATGCGAAAAGCGAAGCCGATGGCTCACTACCCGCTTAATTGAAGTAGGTATTTCATCCGGAAGGCGAGAGCGGTGCAAATTGTCTCATCAAGAGAAGAGTTTCAATGGCTCTTATTAGTACTGATGGGAGTTTTGCTCTCTCTCCTTCCGGAATCTCAACTTTGGTTGGGATGCCTCGGTGCAGTTCTTTTAGTAGGAATTCCTCACGGCTCTTTAGATATTTATCTTCTCTGGTTCAAAAGCAAAAAAAAACCTCTGCATTTTATAGCCTCTATCTGTAAATATATTTTCATTGTTATTTTGGGGCTTTTATTTTGGAAAAAATTCCCTGAGCTCTTCTGGGCGTTTTTCTTTTTTGCGGCTATCTACCACTTTGGCGGATCAGATGAACATCCAGAAATCTTAGCTAGCATTACGTACAAATCTGTTTTTAAGACGTTGTGGGTTTTAAGTCGAGGAACTCTGTTGGTTTTTGCCCCCTTCACTTTTCATCCCCAAAAAATAACTACATACTTAAGCTACACAGTTCCAACTTCCTTCGCAGCCAAACTCACCACTATCGCCCCTTTTCTTTTTGGCTATGCTAGTATCGGCTTTCTTTTCTCTACAATCATTTGCTGGAAAAAAGCACCTTTGTATTCTTATCGCTGGATTTTAATTAAACATCTTTTGTCACTTTTTGTGATCATCGCATTGTTTGTAGTAGCAGACCCATTACTAAGCTTCTCACTTTACTTTTGCTGCCATCACTCTTTAAGTCACTCTTTTCGGGTGCTCAACCGATTTCAAACCCGTTTCCGAACAATGGGAGCATTCTTAACCATCTTGGGAACCACGCTTTGTTCGATCCCACTTCTTTTCTGGGTTGAACGACAATTTGCCCAACGAACAACTCCAGATGGAATGGTGACAGCTTCATTTGTGGCGATTGCAGCCCTGACCTTTCCTCATTTAATTGTCGTGAATGATTTACATAAAAATCTGAGTCGAAGGGTTCATCTTTGGAAATCTAATCTACCGCCAATATGAACCACAAAATCTTCATTCCATCTGTGGTTAAAAACTTTATTCAGTACTCTAAATGTCGGGAGGTCAATCAATGGTTGGACTAAATCACCCAAAATGGATGACTACGACTTTAAAAGCAGCAGCAATCTACAACCTTGTATTTGCCCTCTTGACGTTAGTAGCCCCTTTTTGGATTTTTGATGTGACTGGAGCCATGCGGCCAAATATACCAGAGCTATGGCAGTGCATAGGTATGATCGTGGGGGTCTATGGCGTCGGATATTGGATAGCGGCATTTGATCCTTTTCGGCATTGGCCAGTGATTTTGGTGGGCTGGTTGGGAAAAACTTTTGGCCCTATCGGTTTTGCAAAAGCCCTATGGGAAGGAGTGTTTCCAATTAAGTTTGGTTGGATCATTGTATTCAATGATCTCATTTGGTGGATACCTTTTGCCATCATGGTTAAAGAAGCTATCAAAAGAATCATCGCTCCTGAATTGATTGAAATCACAGATGCTCATCGAAGATCCTTTGCATTATTTTCAGACGACTCAAAGCGAACGCCCCTCCTGGTTGTCTTTCTGAGACACTCTGGATGCACTTTCTGTAGAGAAATGATCGCAGATTTGAAAACGGCAAATGAAGAATTAAAAAGGTCTCAAATTTCTGTTGTCTTGGTTCACATGGGATTATCAGGACAAACGTTGCCAGACGACTGGAAAAGTGTGTTGGACAAAGAACGATCTCTCTACCGATTGGCGGGCCTCGAAAGAGGGGCTTGGGGACAAGTTTTTTCACTCTCGATACTTTGGCGAGGTTTTGTTGCAGGAATTTTGAACAGACATGGTGTGGGAATTCTTGAAGGCGATGGTATGATGATGCCTGGGGCTCAGTTGTGGATGGGGGGGCAATTGGTTCACTTTTGGAAAGCTCAAAGTGTTGCAGATAGATTGCCGCTCACTGAAATTTTGAACAGGGTGAACCGACCAACTAAAGAGCCCTAACGCTGTCCGTTTCGAATGTTCCTCATGAGGCCGAACCCAAAATAGCTTCAGCTACAAGACGTCCGGATCTCAGAGCCCCATTGATAGATGGCGACGCAAAGCGATCACCGCAAAACCAAAGACCATTTTGCATTTCATAACCCTGAGGTTCATTTTCTAGGATGGGAAGAGCATATGGTACATCTGTTGTAGCAACATGATTCAAAGTGAGCGCTCTACCCGCAATTTTCTCGACTTCTTTTATAACATCGGGCACTGAGCATTGTTTTTCCCCAACAAGGGTGACACTAAGTAGAGCTTCTCCCCGCTTACTGTATCCGGCGGCTACTGATGAAATAAGTGCCAAGTGAGAAATAGAGAACCCCAAACGGGGCGGAACTAAAATCAACCACTTCTCCCAACCAAGTGACAAGAGGGCAGAAGACGTGAAATAAAAAGTAGTTGCTCTTCTAAAAAACGGCTCTTTCTTTTTTTCTTGAAGTTTTGGATCAAAAGCACAAACAACAGCATCGGCTTCGATAGTTTCACCATTTTCTAATATGACTTTTTCAGGGGCCCAACTTTTGACTACGACATTTAATCGGACTGAGTCCGCAGGTAGCTGTTTTGCCATGGCCTGAGGTAATTCATTCATTCCACCCTCAGGAAGAGTGACTTCTCCCCAAGCAAAGCAATTCATCAGAAACTCGAAAAAGCCAGATCCCAAACTCAAACTTGGATCCAAATAGACGCCCTTAAGAAAAGGAATCCAGAAGTTCTCAATAAATCGTTGGCTAAAACCAAAGTTGGTCAAATACTCAAGAGTCGTTTGCGAACCTATTTTGTCCTTCGGCCCTTTTAATAAAACCCGAGTCATCAATTTTACGACTAAAACCTTGTCTCTCACTGAAGCGGACGAGAATTTAAGGGTCTCAAAACTTTTTAGAGGATGTCGGAAAGGATTAGCCAAAAGCTCTAGACTCTGACCATTAAAAATCAGGGCTCCTGAGTTGAAAGGCTTAAGCTTCAGCTCTTCGAGAGAAACCATCCTCGGCAGCTCTGGATACGAACTCAGCAGCACTTGAAATCCTTCATCCACCAAGAATCCAGACGAGGTCTTCTGGGTATAGACTCTTCCTCCAACACTATCCCTTCTTTCCAACAATAGAACCCGCTTTTTCGCGCGAGAAAGAGTAAGGGCACAGGCAAGTCCAGAAAGCCCTGCTCCTATGATAACAGTTGGTTTCATGTTTCCTCTGAGCCTATCTTCTCCTAAAATGCATAAATGATGAAACTTTATTTTGAAGCACAAGTAAGTAGTTCGGTTACGGAAGTTAAGAGCCAGTTTAATCAGGATCTTTTTTTGAAATTAAAACCCCCTTTGATGAGCCTTAAACTCGAACGATTTGATGGCTGTGAAAAAGGGCACGAAGTACATTTAAAAATGGGCCTTCCGGGCTTTCTTCAAAATTGGGTTAGCCAAATTACGGATTCTTCTCAGACCGATGATGTCTGGGAGTTTGTTGATGAAGGAAAGATCCTTCCGCCTCCTCTGTCTTACTGGAGACACATTCACAGAGTAGAAAGGATGAGTGAAACTAGCAGTCGAATCTCAGACTCGATTGAATACCGTTGCAAGTCTCGGGTTTTAGAAAAACTGCTGTGGGGCCCTCTCTGGCTCAGTTTTTCCATCAGACCAGGGGTTTATCGCCAAGTGTTTGGTCGTTTGAATTTGTGATGGGTAGATTTTCCCAAACTCTCATAATAACAAAGTTTTAGGTGATCGGGGCGGCGCCCTCATTATATTCAACTTTTGGCTTTTTAACTTTTCCTAAAGCAGCCATAGGAGCCACATTTGAGCAGGTACTTAATTTTTAAGAATTCCATCAAAGTGCCCCCGGAACTACCGCTCATCTCTAGTTCCAAAAAACACCTCAAGTCTCTGTCTCCAAATGTTTTTCGGAAACGAATCATGGCGATAAGATGCAAACTTATAGGTAAGTCGATGAAAGTCGTGATTTCTCATCCATGAATCGATTCGACGTTCAAATCCCCACATGCCGTAATCTGGATATCTGGAAGATGCATCATTCCATTCATTGTAGATGGGTTGTCTGAAAGTGTCTCGTTTGATCAGGTAACATTGGTCCGAAAATCCGAACCCAATAAAAAAGCTATCATTTTCCTCAAAAGATTCACTCTTAACACTATCGTGTTTCCCATCCCAAACAGGATTAGCGACTACAAACTTTTTGTTTTGGCCCAGAGCTTTCAAAGAGGGACTTACCCAATTGGTTCTTTGGGGAAGAATGACATCGCCGGTGTGATGGAGAAGATAGTCTGTTTTGCATAGATAAAGGGAAGTTAGAGGTGGAATCGAGTATTTATAACTTTGTTTGAGCTCAGCAGGAGTAAGTTTAAAAAAATCTAGAGCCATTTGAGTGTAATCTTGAGCTACAAAATAAGAAGTAATAATTTTTTTTTTGATTAATTGTTCGGCCTGTTTTTTTACAAGAGAAATATCATCTACATTGCTAATGCAGAGTATTTTTTCTTTGAAATCGTAAGCATTATTTTCAATCATATTCTGAAGACGGGGGGTTTTCAGAAGATAGCGCCAATCGCCCTCCCAGCAATTAGTGAAAAATGTAACCTGTGGAGACATCAGTACTCCTTTTTATAAAGATGAATGAAATTTTACTTTAACATCGGAGCTAAAGTAATGAAACCATATCGTGGCAGCAAATTATCAGCATTAAAAAGCACTGCTTCCAACCAAGGATTCGTCAAAAACTTTTTAATCTAACTTGACTCAGAGGAGACATATTTCATTGCGGCTGAAAAACCGCGAACCGCTTCTTGGATGCTATAATTGGAAACTTTCCTTTGAATATAGCTTCGAGAAAAACCCAAACCCTGCTTCATTTCGAAAACTTGCTCGATCTTTTTTGCGAGCGAAAAAGAATCTCCGGCTTTAAAAATGTATCCCGTTTTTTCTGGCTCTATCAGATCGTAGGCCGAGCCCACACGATCACTTGCAACAACGGGGATGCCACTTGCCATTGCTTCATTCACAACCAGTCCCCACGGCTCCACGAACGAGGGGACTACTAAAACATCAGCAGCGTGATAATAATCTGACAATTTAGATTGGTTCTGAAAGCCCGCAAACACAAGTTTTTCCAACCCAATCGCATCAAATTCACTCTCTAAAGCACTTCTTTCAGGGCCATCTCCAACGATTAATAAGCCAATTTTTATTTTATGTCTCAGCTGTGTAACAGCTTGAGCAATGAGGTCAACGCCTTTTCGAGGAACTAGCCTTCCAACATACAGGAGAACCAATTCGCATTTCTCAAACCCAAATCGCTCTTTTAGACTGTTTTTTTTCTCCTCTGTAAAATTGGAAAGTTGAAATAGCTCATTATTAACGGCGTAAGGCGCGAAGAATGCTTTAGACACTTCTCCGCCCATTGACAAATATCCATCTCTGGCCAATTTTCCTATAAAAAGAAACGCTGACACCTTGGAAAAATACCAATTTAAAAATCTAGTTCTCAGCCAATTCCTAGGCCCCCTGCGAACCACCCCTAAATCGTTAAGTTCGGGGCGACAAAATAGAGGAATGTTATTTCTGATGGCGAAAAAGATAACTTGCCAATCAATCCACAATCCATATCCGGCACAAAATATCGCATCGAAATTTCCAGACTTTAATTTTTCAATCAACTCTGGGCAGCGAGACTCAAAGACGGCTTTTGGTTTAAAGGGTAGTGGTCTAGGCGTAACAAACTCGTATTCGTAACCGGTTAAAAGTTCCGTGTCCCAAGAAATATTCCTGTTGAATCCCGGGTCAAATTCTCCCCTACCTCGGTTCTCAAACAAATAAAAAACCTTAAGCTCTAACCCAGAGACATTAGCTAAGGCTTTGAAGAGGGGTGAAAAATATTGGGTCGGATGAGTGCGAACAATAGCCAGACGCATTTGAGAAGTATAGCAGAATCGGTTTCAACTGCCAGCCGGCAGTAGCCTGAGAAACTGATGGATTCCTTTATCGATAATTCGTGAATCGATTCAAAGATGTTGAAGAGCCTACAACGAAGAAGGAGACGACTTAGCAGTCACTCAACAGATTCTTGGAAACTCAGACTTAGAATCTACTTTGGTTTTGCTGATAAGTGGTGGCAGGAAAACAGGATGAACATTAAAAACTATTGATATCAAAAACTTATAAACGAATGTAGAATTCGGAGAGACAGGTGACATTTAGCGGGTCTCGTCTAGGATAAACCTAGATTGGAGACAATATGGAACAAGCACTACAGCTGCGGCAAGTCAGGCGCCGTATCAGCATCATTAAGCATGCCTCTCAAACCACCCAGAATGTTGCGAAGACTTGTAGATACTATGGTATCTCACGCAAGACATTTGACAAATGGGCGAGAAGATATGAAGAACAAGGGGAAAGTGGCCTTTGCGACCAGTCTAAAAGACCGATTCACTTTCCCAGAGAAACATCAAAGGAAGTGGTCAGTAAGGTTCTGTACTTAAGACAGACTTATCACTTTGGGGCCGGAAGAATCTCTAGTTATCTGAAGCGTTATCATGAAATTACCCTNNNTACACTCGATATTGGTCCGACATAGGGTAAATCGGTTGACAATAATCAAGATTATTCGATGATGACCGCTATTCTTGCCGCTAAAAACATCATTGCGGGCCGAAAACTTTTCGATATCTGGAATGTAAATCAAGATGCTGAATATCACGAATCATATGCTGAAAAGGACCGTAATACTTCTTTAAGATGGGTCCCAAAGAGAGCTGCAAAAGTTCGGATCCGTTGAAAAAATTAAATATGTTTGGATTTTCAGGCTTAGTCTAAAATCACTAGGCCTAATTTTTTTTCCCGTTTATAATTTCTGTGCATGTTAATGAGGAATTCTGTAAAACCATGCTTGTAAGGAAACAAATTGATGTTATCAAAGTTTTCATGGCTTATTGCAAAAGAGAGAATGTCCCAACGAGAATCTCTACCCCCTTGGATTAGAGCTGAACATGAAGCACGTTACCACTTTGCGGGTAACCATGTAAAAAACAAAGTCGTAGTTGACTGCGCATGCGGAAGCGGAATCGGATCTAACTTCTATTTAAAAAAAAGTCCTGAATTTTTATATGGTTTTGACTATGATTCCCAAGCTATTTCAACTGCAATCCTTACTAATCAGGGATTATCCAATGCCTCTTTTCAGCGAGCCGATGGAAATCTACTTCCGATTCAAACATCGGCCTGTGACCTCTTCATTAGCTTTGAAACAGTTGAGCACATCCGTGAAGACCTTTCTTTTATTAAAGAAGCCGCAAGGGTGTTAAAGCCAGATGGAACCTTTATTTGTTCAACACCAAATAGAATTGTATCCAACCCAGGAGCTTCATTAACAGACAAACCATGGAACCCCTTTCACGTTCGAGAATACTCAATTGAGGAACTAAAAACCCTTTTGGGTCATTACTTTAAGATAGAAGAATGTTTTGGGCAAAACCCCAATCGCAAATGGAAAATTGAACTTCTAAATTGGATTGGTAAAAACATTAACAAAGCAGTTCCCGTTTATTTGAGTAAACTTTGGAAACTCAGCTGGCTATTCATTGAAGATAAAACCCGTCATAAAGTTCGCGGAGTTTTACCTGGTTTTCACTATGAATATTTGGTGGTTGTTTGCAAAAAAAATAGACAGTTACTACTTTTATTATTTGAGCAGATAAAAAACGCGTTACTTACGGCCTACCATAACGAATCGAGCAGGATGTTTAGTAAAATAATTTTCTAAAAAGGAAAGTGGCGCCAAAAGTAGCATCGTGAGCCCACCGAAAATTCTTGTTAACCATATTCCAAGTTTAAACTTTGCACCGTAAAAGTGATTAGTAGCTGCATTTGGAACTAGGCTCATCCCAAAAACCATAGCGCACGTCAAAGCCGGGTAAGGAAAGTAGTCGATATCCTTTAACTCGACCATCTCATATAATCTTGTCGCACCCTGAATACTAGGAACAGAAACATGCCTAGGGACCTCACTAAGTGTAGCCCATCTTTTTCCCAAAATTCGACTCCCAAAACAATCGCTCGCAGGGAAACCAGAAATCAGCCATCCTCCTGGCTTTAATAAAAGTAAAATACGATTTAAAGTGTCTTTTAAATTTGGAGCGTGCTCTAGGACATCGAAGCTCATTACAACATCAAATGAATTTGGTTCGAAATATTTTTCTATTTCATTAACATCAATGAGGTTTGCATTTAAGCCTTTTGCTTTTACAGCTTCGATGTCCTCTCTGGAAACATCAATGCCAATTATGTCTAGATCAAGTT
>DDPO01000185.1:8531-9865 GCA_002342225.1 Bdellovibrionaceae bacterium UBA2466
TCCAAACGAGAGCCATTCCCACAACCCACCTCTAAAACTTTAGGTCGACAGGGGAGTTTATGTAATATTTTTCTGGTGATCTGTTGGACCTGAGACGAAAAGAAGAATTTAAAAATTCTCTGCTCCAGATAAGCGATAGATTCACGGACGCTGCCAATACCCTGTGAATTCGGAATATGGTAATTATTGGGATAAAATGAGAGTGCTTCTTTTGGCGATGGAAAAGGAGACAGCATCAGCGAATTGCACTCAACACACTCCCACAGATCCCAATCTCCTGACACAAACTTTAATCGGTCAGATACTTTTTGATATCTAATACGCAATTGCTCACAATCGCAGTATAAACATTTTTCAGGTATTGACATGTATCACCTACTAAACGGTTTGCCAGACCATCCCCGAAATGCTGCGTAGGTTGGGAATAACGCCTCCATAACAAACGAATGTCGGGTGTAATAAGGTCGTCCAGTGATAGATTTAAGTTTATCAGTAGTTAAAAGATTAGGATTAGTTATTGGAAATCTTCCCAAAAACTTATTTAACAGTAATAAGATTTGGTCTCTTTCTTTCGTTGGCAGGAAAGAAAGTAGGCCTCTGAGCATTCGCCCTCTCGTTCCGGTCACGCAAGGAGAACGCGAGTACGAGACAGGCTCATATAACCATGCTTGTAGTTCTTGACGATTGAGATCCTCCATCATTGCTATCACAGGTTTGAGAAGGTTCACTACGTATTCCCTATATAAGTTGGATCGACAAATCTGATAATTGTAAAAACTCGGAAGAACTCGCAGTTGTTCCAAGTCGATATTAAAACCCAATTCGCTAAATAACTTCTTCGACCAAGAGGTCAAATCAGTCCCAACCCAATTTTCAGTCTGATTCCAAACACTACGGCTGGTACCCCACCACCAATTANNATAAAAATCTTGGGACTTACCATCTTTAAGAATAAATTGCTCAATGGATGAAATTTTTTCTACTTTTTGCCAAATACGCCAACTCACGACCCCAAAATATTCACAGTTTTCCATTTCACCTTGATCATGAAGGTCAACAATGACACGGCTCTCAAAATACTTGCTACAAATCTCATTTTGATAAGGAATGAACTGTGGGTCTAATTTGCTTTTAGATGCGTCATCATAAAACACTTGATAAATTCGACTGCACGGATTTATTTGATTAGAGAACACAATATTTAGAATTATACTTTAGGAATCCGTCGAATTTCAAAAGGAAAAATGATCGATTTCGGGCGACCGAGCAAATTGACGATTATCTTGCTCCGGACTCTAGATGCCCTGCCGATCGCCAAAGCAAAATCAATTGTC
>DDPO01000020.1 GCA_002342225.1 Bdellovibrionaceae bacterium UBA2466
GAGAACAAACTTTACTTTAAAATGACTTTGCAGGGAGCTCCAAAGGCCGACAGTCATGAGAAGTGCGGCCCCGACTCCAATGTCTTTCCAGATAACTCCTATAATACCTATTATCGGAGGAAAAACTCCAATCAAAGGAACCAAAACTCTGCACCAAGATTTTTTCTCGGCTAATTGTTTCCAAATCAGAAAAAGTCCTCCCCAAAACATACCCAAATGGAAAAACAACATGGGCTGAGGCCCTTTTTTTATCCAGAGCAGCTGTCGCCAAAACCAAGCCATCACAGGTGGATGCCAGTCGTTATATTGGTTAGTAAGTGCCTGTCGCAATTGATCATAAGAATCGGGCGACATGGACCCTGGATAAAAAGTAAGTAGCGCGTTCAAAAAACCCGCAATTAGTAAAAAGAACGAAAAAGGGTAATCTCGAATGACTTTTAAAGTACTTTTCACAGCACCCTTCCTAGCATCACTTAAAAATTTCCTTAGCTCGATGGGCAAGACCCTCCACGACAGAATGAAAAACCCGATGTTCTTGTAATTTATCTTTACCGAATCTTTTCTCTATTGCTTCTTTTATCTTTGGTACTCGGGCAGTTCCGCCAGTACAGCAAACCACATCGACTTGGGAAAAACTGATACCGGACTTTTTCATCGTTTCATCAAGTGCTTTTAAAATAGTCTCTACAGAAGGCTCGATATATTTTTCAAATTCCTCTTTCTCAATTTTTTCATTGAGCTGAATACCAGGGTAATCAAACATTACGTTTCCTGTGTTCGATTGGGACAACTCTCGTTTAGCGCCCTCAATTTTCTCAAAAATAGGAAACCCTAGTTGATCTTCAACGAGTGTAAACAATCGTTGTATTTTGGCTCTTTCTTCAGGTTTGACAGCCCACTTCTCGATATTTCTTAAAAACTCCATAACGTCTCTTTTCATGAGCAAAGAGACATCGGCTGGCGAGCAAATTTTCTCCATTAAATGAAGCGGCATTTTCAGAATATTAGTGCTAAAAGGAATTTGAAATCTGATATCTGCGCCGAAATAGGAGCTTAATCGTTCTCGCATCACGGAGCTATCTAGAGCATCCCCAGCTCTTGCAACTCCTCCAATCGCAAGAACATCCGACGGTTGAAAAAGACCGGGTTTCATCTTCATCACAGTGAAATCAGAAGTACCCCCTCCAAAGTCAGCTACGAAAACAATCTTCTCGTTCTTAAGAGTCGTTCTAAACTCACAGGCTGCGGCAATCGGCTCTGGGACAAATTCGATTTCGGTAAAGCCTGCCTTCTTAGCTGCAATTTCAAGCCTACTTTGAGCGTAAAGATCATCTCCATCGTCTTCGGCAAAACGAGCAGGGCGTCCCAAAACTAATCGTGTAACATCTTGACCAAAATAATTATTTCCACGATGTCTCAACTCCGCAAGAAAAAGACCTATTAAATCTTCTAAGTTCATCGGACGATCTTCTATCCAAGTTCCGATAAAACTTCTAAAAGGCAGGTGCTTTTTAATCGAACGGATAAGTCGCCCTTCCCCAGGGTTTTCATTGTAGCCTTTTAAGGCTTCTGCACCGTAAAACACTCGCTTTTGGCTTGGAAAATAAAGCAAAGTTCTCATGACAGTCTGATCATGACTCAAAGGATCGATCGGAATAGCAGAAATAATTTTTTCACCATCAGATGCAGCTAGGAGTGAATTACTCGTTCCAAAATCGATGGCATAAGAAAGTGGCATCTGACTATATTATCCTAAAAGCTGGTTCAACCTCAAATTGATGTTTACCGTGTGAGTCACTCCATTCAATTCGGTTGGAGTGCAGGGCCAAATGCGAACGAGTAAATCCAGCCCTATTTCTTCCTCGGTACATTTTATCGCCTAAAATGGGACTTCCGATCCATGACAACTGAGCCCTGATTTGATGGGTTCTACCCGTTTGAAGTTCCAAATAAACTTCCCAAAAGTCTTTACCCTCATCACTTTTCCACGGTTTGACCTCGTGAATATCCAAGCGACATTCAATCCAATCTTTTTGAGGTTCCAGAGATAGTTTCTTTGGAACTTTCTCCTCAAGACTCATGTAGTGCCTAACCAATCCGGTTTTAGGAGGTCTCTCGACCAAAGCCCGGTAAAACTTGCGGACATTCCTTGAACCCAACAAAGAATTGAACTCTCTTTGAAATTTTTCGGTTTTTGCCAAAATCATGAGGCCACTTACTGAGGTGTCTAAACGATGAGTAAGCCAAATTTCTCTTTTTAAATGAGTTCGAAGTTGTTCGACCACATTCTCAATCAAATTATCCTCTGTCGAATGAACCGGAATTCCTGTGGGCTTATTAATACATATAAATTCTTTTTTTTCTTCAACAATACAGCTATTCCAATCTATGGGGTCGGTGAGATAGCGTTTAGGCTCTAAATAGATTTGAAGTTCATCGCTCGGGGAAACAATCTCATCGCTCAGAACTCTTTTTCGATTTTTGTAGATGGCTCCTAGCGAAAAGAGCAGCTTCTGTTTGGGCGAGTCTTGTCGGAAATTTTGATGAAGTACCTCGGATATTTTCTGGGGTGCCTTAGGCACAAAGTAAACTTTTTTTGCTGCTACCTTTTTCATGAGCTCACTTAGAATGCCATTTTGAAAGTCCGAAGTCCATGTTTCAGACAACTTGATGACTTCAAAATAGCGTTCTAATATAGGCCAATAAAATTCGGGAGGAATAATCCATGAAAAAAATAGCTGTTGTTCTTTGTGGAAGCGGTTTTAAAGACGGAAGCGAAATTCGGGAATCGGTTGCAGTACTTTGGGGACTTAGCCGCTTGGGCGTTCAAGTTCAATGTTTTGCGCCCGACAAACCCCAAGCAGATGTTGTTAACTGCCTCACAGGAAAAGCTATCCCCGGAGAAAATCGAAATATGCTCGTCGAAGCAGCTCGTATCGCGCGAGGAGAAATTCTTCCATTAACCCAGCTAAAATCATCCCTATTTGATGCGATTATTATCCCTGGGGGTTTTGGAGTCGCAAAAAACCTCTGCACGTTTGCAACTGAAGGCTCAAAAGGCAAAGTTCTACCTGAATTCAAAGATGCTCTTATCTCTTTCCACGCAGAGAATAAGCCCATAGGCGCTGTTTGCATAGCTCCAGCTGCTGTTGCAATGGCTTTTCCCGGAAAACAATTTGAGATGACTGTCGGAGGGCCCTCCGAAGCGGCAGAAGAGATAGTTAAACTAGGCCACAAACATTTTTCCACAGCCGCGAATGAAATTCATATCGATCGACAAAACAAGATTGTGACTACTGCTGCTTACATGTGTGAAGCGCCCTTACATGAGATCTTTGAAGGAGTGAGAAAATTAACCGAGGAAATTGTGAAGCTATAATTTCATTCGCTTAAATATGAATTCTGGGATGGATTTGATAATGCACATGATCCATCTCCAGAATGAAGGCAAATAGACAATACTTTTTTCATGGTGAATAGCTTTTAAAATTCCAGAAGCAACTTTATCTGGCTTTGCAAAAAGAAAACTTTGTTTTAAATGCGCTGTCATCGGAGTTGCTACAAATCCAGGTTTAATTGTCAAAACACTAATGCCCAATGGATACAAACGATTTCTTAGTCCCTGAAGAAAAATGTCGAGCCCACCCTTGGCCGCACCATAATAATAGTTACTCTGACGGCCCCTATCTCCCGCCACTGATCCAATCACCGCAATAGTTCCCCTTCTTCCCCGTTCAAAATATTGAGCGGCGGTTTCTGCGATCAATGCGGCACTCATAAAATTCACGTTAAAAACATCAAAGGCTAGGTCGGGATTCTTTTCCAATTCCCTTTGTTCACCCAATATTCCATGAGCGACCAAAACAACATCTATTCCTTTCATGAATAAAGCCGCAGCTTCAATCCACTCCGAATACTTCTCTCGATGAGTCAAATCACCCACCGCGTGCCCTACTCGCCTTGCACCTCTTACAATTAAATCTTGGGAAATGATTTCGACCGAGTCCTTATTTCTTCCGACAAGAAAGATCTCACCGTGATGCTCAGCTACTTGTCGAGCTACAGCTTCTGCAATCGCTGAAGTAGCCCCAAAAATGGCCATTTTCATGTGACACGTCTCCAAAAGCTTGAAGAGAATTTCGGATCTTTATATTTTTCAAACTCCCTCTTCTCAGGAAAATAATTTTGAAAACTTTCTTTAGACATTCGAGCATCTTTAGCGGGATAAACTCTTCCTCCGGCCTGAACAACCATCTCATCGAGAGAATCCAAGACTCTGCGAGTTCTTTTTCCGTCATTAGGGACATCCAAAGTTAAAGTAACTCCGCGTTTCGGAAAAGAGAGTATTCCGGGTGAAGCCACATTTCCAAAAGTTTTAATAACTGTAAGAAACGAACCCAACCCAGATCGCGCAAAGAATTCAATAATGTCATAAATCGGGCTTTGTGTGCCTTCAAATGGGACCACACACTGATATTGAAAAAAACCTCTTTTGCCGTACATTCGATTCCAGTGG
>DDPO01000005.1 GCA_002342225.1 Bdellovibrionaceae bacterium UBA2466
AAGATGAAGGATGTGGCCACGGGTGGCCGAACAGTGCTTTTTGTAAGTCACAATATGGGTGCGGTGCAGAACTTATGCTCCAAAGGGCTTCTGTTAAACCGGGGCCGTCTTGAGCACGGGGGCCCTGTTCTGGAAACTGTCCAGAAGTATTTAATCAAAGTGGACATTGGTACAGGAGCTAACTTTAAAGCTAGAAAAGAAAAGCCAACGATCACTAGCGTAGCAATTGACCAGGGTGAACTGCAAAAAGGCAACCTAGCAGTGGAAATCGGTTTTTGGTCCCCCTTTCCGCTCAACCCTCCTGTTCCAGGGGTCATCGTCTCTTCGGCTTTTGGGGTTCCTGTCTTCGGAACCAATCCAAGATTTCATGGAAAGAACTATCCCAAGAAGTCGATCAAAGAGGGGGTTGCAAGGGTGAAGGCTGAAAAAATTCCCCTAATAAGCGGAAATTATCAGCTTTCCGTTTATTTAGGAGACTGGCATATGGACTACGATCGGCAGATGGAGGCTTGTACGTTCACCTTTGAAGAAATAGGCCGCCCGTCTAATCGTCCGAACAGTGAAGTGATTGGTCATTTAAACTGGGAAAGCAGCTGGTCCATTGAATCTGCAGGAAAGAATTCCTAAAAAGCAAATAAATGGCTATATTCTTTGATCACCTAAAAAATAGACATTCAGTAATGGGTGCAAAAACTACCATGAGAGAAGCTTTTGGGAAAAATATTCCAAAAAGTATTTTAGATGTTGGATGTGGGGTAGGCACGTGGTTAAAGGCATGCCAAGAACTTGGAGCTAAAGACGTACTAGGAATCGACGGAGTAAAAATACCTGAACAATTTTTAAAAATAGAAACAAAAATTTTTCGAGTTATGGACCTAACAAAGCCGTTCGACTTGAAAAGAAACTATGCGCTAGTTTTGTGTCTTGAAGTAGGAGAACACCTTCAAAAAAAGCACTCAAATACTTTAATAAAAAATCTGACGCGCCACGGAAATACAATTATATTTTCTGCAGCCTGCCCAGGCCAAGGGGGCCAGAACCATATCAATTGTCAGTGGCCTGTTTTCTGGCAGGAGAAATTTAATCTAAATGGCTTCGAATGTTTTGATTTTATCAGAGAAAAAATATGGAACCTTCAAAAAGTAGAGCCTTGGTATCGGCAAAATATGTTTCTTGCGAAAAAAAGTAAAAACGCAGGAAAAGAAACTAGGTTAAACTCCTACATGCATCCCGAGTTATTCTTTCAAAGCCTGAAAACCAAAGAGCATTTTATATCCTTAATTGAAAACGGATCCGAAAAATATTGGTGGTATTTTTATGTAACTCTTAAGGCAATTATTAAAAAAACTAAGAGACGTATATACCGTGGCTAAAATATCTGTTATTATCTGTTCGCAAAATCCGAGGGAGCAGTATCTTAACCATGTACTCTTAGCATTAATGTCCCAAACGCTTCCCCAAAAAGAATGGGAAATTATCTTAATAGATAATGCATCCAAAAAACCTTTAAAAAACAGGTTTGATCTTTCTTGGCACTCAAACGCGCGAATAATACGGGAAGAAAAACCTGGACTGACCCAAGCCAGAATATGTGGAATTCAGAAAGCAAAGGGGTATGTCCTTTTATTTGTTGATGATGATAATATTCTAAATACAACCTATCTAAAGCAGGTCTTAAATATTTCCCGCTATCATAAAAACTGGGGCGTATGGTCCGGCTCGGCGATTGCCAAATATACTCAAATACCAAAACCGTTCTGGAAAAAATACGAACGGTACATCTGTGTAAGAAAAATCAACACTGAGATGGAAAGCAGATCGCTCTTTGACTGGGAGGCTATGCCCCACGGTGCAGGTATGGCTGTGCGGCGCGGAGTTGCAAAACAATATGCTCGACTCTGCAAAAAAAACCGCGTCAGGCGGAGTATGGACCGGACCGGCTCGCAGCTAATTTCCGGGGGGGACAACGACATTGCTCTTTGTGCCTACCAGGCCGGCCTTAAATACGGGGTTACACCAAAACTATCATTGCTTCACCTTATTCCGAAAGAGCGAGTCCGACCGTTTTATTTCTTGAAAATCATCAGGGGATCGGCTTACAGCAATCATCTTCTGGCGGAAATTCATTCAGGAAAAAAAAGCCGGGTGCTGATTTTCCGACAGTTGTTTGGACTGGTGAAAAGAATCAATCTTTTCGAGCCGAGGGAAACCTTGGTCGAGGCTTTTCGAGTATGGGGGAACCTACAGTATGCGTTCCAAAACCGCTAAGCAGATTCAGGTTTCTGCGGTCATCGCCACGCTTAATAGGATCCCATACCTCATCAATACCCTTCGTGACTGCCTCAAGCAGCGAGGAGTCTCAAAGGAAATCATCGTGGTGGATCAGACGCCAAGGGAAAACTGGGATGAAAAACAGCTTCGATGGGTTAAAAAAAAATGCCGGTATTTCTTTCAGAAAAAAAAGGGGGTTAGTGAGGCAAGAAACGTCGGAATAAGGAAGGCAAGGGGAGAAATCATCCTCTTTCTTGATGACGATGTAAGAGTAAGCTCCTGTCTTTTTCAGGCACACTATAAAAGCTATGATAATGAAGATATTGGAGGCGTTCTTGGTTTAATTCTAGATAATGATTATAAAAACAAAAAAAAAGGGATAAGAATTTGGGAAAAAAGACTGGGTATTCAAAAAAAAACCAATACAAAAACAAAGTACATTACATGGGCTCCTTCAGGAAACACAAGTTACACAAAAAAAGTGCTAAAAAAAATAAAAGGTTTCGACAAAAACCTTAAAGTCTATTGCGAAGATGCAGATCTATCTAGACGCGTCATAGCTGGAGGAAAAAAAATAAGGTTTAACTCAACAGCAGTTATATTTCATCTTGCAGCACCCAAAGGTGGCCTAGAGCATAGAAATGATGATGAGGTAAATAAAATCAAATGGTTAAAGCTAAGAGATATTGCCTTTTACAGCATTAAACACAAAAAGCAGATTGGGTTTACTGGAATTCTTTTTCAAATATGGAGGTCTGGAAGAATGTACTTATTAAATAAAAAAATGGATATCATAAAAAAAGAGAATACCTTAAAATTTCTTAAAGCCTGGATTGAAGCCATCCGGCTTTCATTTAAAAAAGAACTAACTACCAATCATTCTCTTGATTAATAAGAAGGTTATTTTTGCCTAACTCTACAAAAAAAATTATCCATATAGCTTTTTGCTGGTGGCCCGATCCGGCGGGGGGGACGGAAGTGTATGTGAAAGGGTTGGCGGAGGAGTTAAGCAAGCTGGGGGTGGAAAATGTGGTGGCTGCTCCCAAGGCGGGGTTAAAGGAGATGGAAAGTTTCAAGGGGGAAGATGGAATTAGGGTGTGGAGGTTTGGGTGCAGGGAGAGCGGGGGGGATTTGGAGGAGATTTACGGGGAAGGGGATCCGGTGGCGGCGGAGAGCTTTAAGA
>DDPO01000153.1 GCA_002342225.1 Bdellovibrionaceae bacterium UBA2466
GGTCTCCAAGAGATGGAGCACACGAATTACAACTGGGCCCACGGTAAATTGACTAACACTCGTGTCTGGGACAAAGGGGTTGTGAAAGAATACCTCGACCTACTTCGTATGCCCAATTATGAAATGGAAGAAGAAGACCGAAATAGCGTAGTCACTGCTCTGTTAGGTCAGACGGCTCAAAAGATTACGGCCCCAGCTGCGAAAGAACTCACATCTAGAGAGACAATCATGGAAGAGGGACAACGAGTTGTTCATCAGTACAATTGTCAGGGCTGTCATATGATAGAAAACATGTTCCAGCCCCTTCCTGATGATGACCCCAATAAAGAGGAGCATGAGAAGAAAAAATGGGATCTCGAGGGTAGAATTCTCACCTATTATAGTGAAGACGAAACTTTAGGGCCCCCGCCACTCGTTTCAGAAGCGACTCGTGTAAGGTCGGATTGGCTCCATAACTTCTTAAACAATCCAAGTCATAGGCTTAGGACCAAGTTGAAAGTTCGAATGCCGTCGTTCTATTTGACCAATGATGAAGTGAACAAGATTGTTAGCTATTGGGCGGCTCAAGGAAATCTTCCGACTCCAGTTGCACCTCTTGAGCGGGTTAATTTGTCACCGACCCAGTTAGCCAATGCCAAAGCCCTGTTTAATAAGTTGCAGTGCGCCAACTGCCATACTGTAGGCCGCGATGCAACTCCTGCTGAGTTGGTTGAAGAAGGTAGCAGTAAAGGATTGGCACCCAATCTTGCAAGAGCCCATGGTCGCTTGAACAAAGATTGGATTGTTCAGTTATTGAAAGAACCTGCTAAAATGGTGCCTGGTACTCGGATGCCTGGTTACTGGCCGGAGATGCAATCTCCAGCGCCAGAAATCATGGGGGGAGATTCAAAAGCTCAAATGGAGTTGCTGGCAGATTATGTTCTTTCGCTCGGTCAGGGCGGTTTTGGAACAAAATCTGAGAGTGAGATGCAGTCGACATCGGCTACAGAATCCTCAACAGGCATGAAGCTCAGTACCAACAAATAGAATTAAGTCGTCAAAAATCAACTATGCGGCTTGGGATTAACTTCTCTCGCCACATTCCAAACGAGGGGTCATCTATGTGTGTGAAGGCAGCTTTTCTTTCCCTGTTAGTTTTTTCCTTTTTATTGACGGGATGTGGTTCGAGACAATTTTCCCAAGGTAGCTATGATGATATCAGTGAAGATCGTTTGTTGGATGATAAGTTCAACGAAAGCGATATGCGCCAAATTGCCGACACCATGATCAAATCCCTTACTGAAAGCTTGGTTATCAGGGAAGCCAAAACGCCGCCGATAGTACTCGTGACTCTAGTGAAAAATCGTTCTCAAGAGCATATCGACATGAAGAGCATGACCGACAAGATCAAAGTGGCTCTCATCAAGAGCGGTCGGTTCAAATTCACTGAAAAAGAGAACCGAGAAGAGATGGCAGGCGAGACCGAATACCAAGAGCAATCAGGATATGTGGACCCTGCGACGGCTAGAAAAAAAGGGCGTCAAATTGGAGCTCAGTATTTTCTCACGGGGGAAATCACCGATCGAGTCCAAGAGGTCGGAAGCAAGAAGTATGTCTATTACAAATGTACTTTCAATCTAGTGAACATTCAAAGTGGCATTCTTGAATGGGCTGACGAAAAAGAGATTCGAAAATATTACACTAAAAAATCGGTTGGCTTCTAACTTCTTCAGGAAGAGGGAACCCCTATGAGGCGATGCCTCGGTGCCTTTTTGTGTCTCTCCCTTATTTTTGTCATGGGTTGTGCGACCTATGCTCACAAGATCAGCGGGGCACGAAATCTTTTTGAAATGGGACAGTATGATTCCGCTGCGGCAGAGCTAAAGTTATTAGCCGATAAAAATGATAACGATCGTCTGTTGTATCTTCTAGAACTTGGGATGGTTTATCATTCTGCTGGAAAATATCTAGATGCTATCAATGCTTTTAAAGAAGCCGAGAAGATTGCAGTACTAAACGACTACACCAGCGTATCGCAGGAAGTCGGCAGTGTTATCTTGAACGATTCTACTAAAGTTTACAAAGGTGAGGATTTTGAAAAGATTCTCATCAATGTCTATCTGGCTATTGATTATACTCTGCTCGGGCAGTGGGAAGCTGCACTGGTAGAATGCCGTCGAGTGAATCAAAAACTCGATGTCATGATTTCGCAGGGCAAAATGCCCTACCAGTACAACAGTTTTGCAAAGTACCTAGCTGCTGCCCTCTTTGAGTCACAAGGAGAGATCAATGATGCCTTTGTTGATTACCGAACGGTCAAAAAGTGGATGGGAAACTTTGCTTATCTCCCTGGACCTTTGATGCGTGTTGCAGATCGACTGAAAGCAAACCAAGAGCTCGAAACCTACGCGAAGGAGTATCCGGCCCAGAAGAAATATGCTTTGCCAAAAGACCATGGTGAAGTCGTTCTTCTGCTTGAGCAGGGAAGGGCACCTTATAAAAGTCCTAATCCTGCTTTTGAACTTATTCCCCAGTTTCTTCGGAACCCCTCGAGTTATCAAAGTGGCAGTTTTCGGGACTCAAAAAAAATAGCTTCTGCAAGTCCCGAAATTCTTTTTGATATTGAGGACACCGCAATTAAAGAGCTGGATGAGAAAATGGCTCTGATTACTGCTAAGAAGATTGGCGGAGTCGTTGCAAAAAGGGCTGTTGCCTACGGTGTGGGTAAAGCCACAAAAAGCAAAGATGCTGAGCTTTTGAGTTTTTTACTTTTACGACTTACCGATCAAGCAGATTTAAGAAGCTGGGTGACTTTGCCCTCAAACCTTCGATTGGCTCGACTAGCCCTTCCTGCTGGACGACATGACCTAGTCCTTGATATGGTTGCCTATGGTGGCCCAAGAGAAGTAAAACGATGGGAGAAAGTTCAGGTTAAGCCTGGGAAAATAACTTTCCTCAATTATCGGGTTTTCGAGTAGATCTAGGAATAAGATATGTTGGAAGCGCAATTTGTACCGAAAGAGGCTGAGTCTTCAATCTATGAGTTTTGGCTAAAAAACGAACTGTTCAAGGCAGATCCTGATAGTACAGCCCCCACTTATACCATTGTTTTTCCTCCTCCCAATGTCACTGGTGTTCTTCATATGGGACACGCTCTGACCTGCACTCTTGAAGACATTTTGGTTCGACGTAAGAGGATGCAAGGATTTAATACACTTTGGCTTCCTGGAACTGATCATGCCGGAATTGCAACTCAAATGGTAGTTGAACGCAATTTGATGAAAGACGAAAAGAAAAGTCGACATGATTTAGGAAGAGAAAAGTTTTTAGAAAAGGTTTGGGAGTGGAAAGAGAGATCCCAAGAAACGATCATAAGCCAGATGAAGAAAATGGGGGGAAGTTTTGATTGGAGTCGGCTTGCCTTTACTTTAGATGAAAATGTTTCGCTTGCGGTGAGGGAGTGTTTTTTTAGACTCTATCAGGAAGGGCTAATCTATCGAGATCAAGCAATTATTCAATGGTGTCCGCGGTGTCACACAGCGCTCTCTGATCTCGAAGTAAAGTTTAAAGAAACTCCCGGAAAGTTTTGGCATATTAAATATCGTTTAAAAGGTGAGCCATCGAAATACCTCGTTGTTGCTACAACACGTCCTGAGACCCTTTTAGGAGATACCGCAGTTGCAATCCATCCGGAAGATGAACGTTTCACCGAGTTTCATGGCAAGGAGGTCATGGTCCCCCTTGTGGGAAGAGCAGTGCCGGTTATTTTGGACAGTTATGTAGACATGCAGTTTGGTACGGGGGCTTTAAAGATTACTCCCGGGCATGACCCCAACGATTACGTCGTCGGAAAAAAACACAACTTACCCATCATTAATTTGATGGATGAAAACGCAGTTCTCAACAAAGAGGCCGGCCTTTATCAGGGGCTCGATCGACAAAAGGCTCGAGCAAAAATTTTACAAGATTTAGATCAGCAAGAACTTTTGGTAAAAGAAGAAGACCATTCTCATAACGTGGGTCATTGCGATCGCTGTGGAACGATTGTTGAACCTCGAGTAAGCGCCCAATGGTTTGTGAAAGCAGAGGAACTTGCGAAAGATGCGATTAGAGCTGTAGAGACAAAAGAGATTCGTATCGTTCCTGAAGAATGGGAAAAGACCTATTTCGAGTGGATGAGAAACATTCGGCCTTGGTGTATCAGTAGGCAATTATGGTGGGGCCATCGAATTCCAGTTTGGTATTGTAACGATTGCGGAGAAACTCACGTCGCTATCCATGCGCCCACGCAATGTCAAAAGTGCAAATCTAAAAACCTGAAACAAGATGAGGACGTATTAGATACATGGTTTAGCTCAGGACTCTGGCCGATTTCGACGCTGGGTTGGCCCGCAGATAGTACTGATCTGAAAGCTTTTTATCCTACCTCAGTTCTTGAAACCGGTTTTGACATCCTCTTCTTCTGGGTGGCTCGCATGATCATGTTGGGAATGAAAATGACTGGGAAGATACCTTTCCATACCGTTTATCTCCACCCTATGGTTCGGGATGAACATGGTCAGAAAATGTCAAAGACGAAGGGCAATGTTGTTGATCCGCTTGAAATCAGCGATCGTCTAGGAACAGATGCCCTAAGGTTTTTCCTTAGCTGGAATGCTTTTCATGGACGCGACATGAGAGTTTCTGATGAGGGAGTTGAGAACTGCAAGTTTTTCGTTAATAAAATTTGGAATGCCTCGCGGTTTGTTCTGATGCATTTTGAAGATGTAAAAAAGTCGAATGTTGATCTCTCTAATGAGGTCAATCAGTGGATCTGGTCGAGATTGAATCACATTAAGGGCGAAGTGAATAGATCGCTCGAACAGTATCGGTTTTTCGAAGCAGCTCAGGCCATTTATCACTTCATCTGGAGTGAATATTGCGATTGGTTTATCGAGTTTATAAAATCAAAAGAAGAACTGGAGGCTAGGAAAGCGGCCAAGGAGTCGACTGCAGTTGAAGTATTGGAAGAAGTCCTCCGGTTACTTCATCCGTTCATGCCCTTTGTGACTGAAAAACTTTGGCAGGAAATGCCGATTCGGGATCAACAAAAAATCTCAGTTTGCATTGCTAGCTACCCTCAAGAAGATTCAAAGAGGGTGTTTCCGAAAGCTGAAGAGCGACTGGCACTTGTGATTCGTCTCATTGAGCAAGTTAGAACCACTCGTGGACTTCATCAATTGTCACCGGCAACTGAAATTTCTCTTTCGGTCAGCTCTTTGGCTGGCGAGAGTCTTCTAAAAGACCTAATACCGTTTAAAGAACTCATAAAAAAACTGGCCAAACTCAAAGAGATCGAATTCATTCATCAAGAGCATGGGAAACAAACTCACCTTTCGATTGTGATGAGAGATCTCAAACTATTTATTCCGAAGGCAGACTTGGGTGACTTAACTAAGGAACTCGAGAGGAAGAGAAAAGAGCTACAGGAAAAGACAGACGCTTTGCGCAGAGCTGATGAAAAGCTGAGAAATGAAAGGTTTATGAACAGTGCGCCTCAGAATGTCAGAGATGGAGTTGTGAAACAAAAAATGGAGCTTAAGCGCGAAGTCGAAGCTCTTCAGCAATACTTGGATGATTTAGGCTAATGCCCTTACTCTTTTTACTCCGAAGATATTTAGTGCCCAAAGAGGGAAACCTTCTTTCTTTTGCACTCTGGGTGTCCGTTGTTGGAGTTGTCATTGGCATCATCCAGTTGATGCTTGTTTTGTCGGTGATGTCTGGCTTCTTAGATTTTCTTGAAGAAAAATACACAGCTATTTCCTCCGACATTGTGGTGATTCCCAGAGGCACCACTCCTGAAAGCAAAGTAGGCGATGGGCTAAAAACCATTCCGGAAATTTCTGCTATCACTCCATTTGGCTTAGGGCAAAGCATGTTGGTAAAGACAGGAGTCGCTGGGGTAACTCTTGAAGGGATTGAACTTGAAACGGCTAACAAAGTGACTAATTGGGAAAAGATATTTTCCTCACAACCCTTAAAGTCAGATAAAGTCCCATCAGGGCAGTGGATTTGGCTAGGCAATCAACTTGCTAAAAAAATTAAAGCTCAAGTCGGTGATTCTGTTGAAATCATGATTCCGGGTCAAAAAGATCAACTGCAGCCCTTTATTGTGACAGCAATCACTAAATTTGGCCTCTATGATCACGATCTGCATTATGCTCGTATTGATCTACGAACTTTAAAAAAGATTTTTAATAAAGAAAACGTAGCACCACTTTACAAAGTGAAATTAAAAAATAACGTTCCCTTAATGATAGGTGCCAAAGCTATTAAGGCCCGATTCAAGCAGGATGTGCAGGTCAAAACTTGGAATCAGATTAATCAGAATTTGTTCTTAGCTGTCGAGGATCAAAAGAGCCGATTGTTTTTGGTCTTAGAAATTATTGTCGGACTTGCGGGAGTGAATGTGATTAGTCTGTTAATGATGAGTTCACATTATCGGAAACGGGATATGGCCATTCTAAGGGCTATGGGATTGAAGGCTCGAGGCGTTTTCCTCTTTTTCATAGCTCAAGGAGCTGTAGTAGGAGCTATCGGCGTTCTCTTTGGAGTTTTCTTTGGAGTGGTCGCTTGCAAACTTGTGGAGAGGTTCCAACCAGCTATCCTGAGTGAGGCGATTTATAATACCGATCGCTTACCCTTTAAAATTCAAACTGTAGATATTATGTTAATATCTGTCGTTGCATTTGGCCTGTGCGTTATTTTTAGCGCTATCCCAGCTCTTAAAGCAGCCTATGCTAAGCCCGTGGAGGCACTGAGATATGAGTGATTTGCTCTTGTCAGCTCGAGATATTTCAAAAATATATCGTCGAAAAGGGGAAACACCTGTCACTGTATTAAAGCGGGTCGATTTGGATATCGCTCCTAATGATAGAGTGGCTATTTTGGGCAAAAGTGGTGCTGGTAAAAGTACTCTCCTCCATGTTCTGGGCACACTCGAATCCCCCTCTCATGGAACTGTGCTTTTTAAAGGCAAGAATATTTTTGAGTTGAACGAGAATAGTTTGGCCAAGTTCCGTAATCAGCAGATAGGTTTTGTTTTTCAGTTTCATTATTTGATGCTCGAATTTACGGCTTTAGAAAATGTCATGATGCCTGCTTTACTAGCGGGGCAAAGCAAATCGATTTCAAGAAAAATGGCCGAGGGCTTGTTGGAAAGAGTGAACTTGAGAGATCGGGTCAGCCACAAACCCAATCAGCTCTCTGGGGGAGAACAACAAAGGGTAGCTATTGCTAGAGCCCTGATGATGAAACCCAAACTACTTTTGACCGATGAGATGACTGGAAATCTCGATTCAGCAACAGGACGGCATATTTTTAATTTGATTCGAGAGCTGCAGGAGGAACACGGTATTGCCCTAGTTTCGGTGACCCATGATGAGGAGTTGGCTAAAACTTTTCCTCGCATTTTACGACTCGATCAGGGGGAACTTTTCAATGTGGGAGCCATTCGCCACGACACGCCGAATCATTAAAAAAGCGCAAATCTGCGAACTCGTCGTTTACAACAGAGGTTCTCTGAGGGTATTATCCAACCTCGTTTCGTTGTTTAATAAAAACAGGTACTTAGCTCGATAAAATCAAGTGAAGTCGATAACTGTTGAGAGCCAGAGTTGTATAGTAAAAGTTTGAGAAAATTTTCTTTGGTTTTTCTCCTGTTGATTGGGAGAGCCACGGCACTTTTGGGTGCTGAATCCGTTGTTTCCAAAGTTGAAGTTGTTGGAAATCGTAAAATTGAAGCAGCGGCTATCAAACAGAAATTGCATACTCAAGTCGGAGCTACGCTCAATAAACAACTGGTCAGAGAAGATATTAGGGCTTTGTTTGCTCTCGGTTTTTTCGAAGATATCTCGGTTGTTCAACAAGATACGGAGCAGGGACTCAAAATCGTTTTCAAAGTAAAAGAGAAGCCCACCATCTTAAAAATTGATTACGAGGGATTAGATGCCATTGAGAAAGATGACTTGAAAGATTTAGTCCTCGTTAAAGAGTATGAGCTCTTAAACCGGCAAAAGCTTAACGAGTCGGTTGAAAAAATTGTACAGAAATACGAGGAAAAGGGCTTTTATTTGGCGGATGTGAGATATGAAGTGACCCCAATGCCAAACAGCACCGATGTTCAAGTTACGTTTAAAGCTAAAGAGAATGACAAAATAACTGTTCGAAAAATTAATATTATTGGAAATAAAGTTATTCCTACCGATGAACTCAAAGCCATCATGCAGACCAAAGAGGGAGGAGTGTTTTCTTGGATGACTGGAAGCGGTTCTTATCGGGAAGTCGTTTTCGAGCGAGATATTGCGGCTTTAGGATTTTATTATGGAACCCAAGGGTATGTCAGAGCCCGGTTTGGTAAACCAGAAGTCACAGTATCTCCCGACAAAAAGTGGATCTATATTACTTTTTTTGTTGAGGAGGGGTTGCAATACACAGTTGGGAATGTTGATTTTAGCGGAGAACTTCTCTTCAATCGAGCCGAACTTAACGAAAACATGGAGCTCATCTCCGGCGATACCTTTAACACAGAGATTTTGAGAAGAGACACCCTTCGGTTAACCGAGAAATATGGGGACTTAGGTTATGCTTTTGCTAACGTGGTTCCACAGCCAATCATCCACGACGATACGAGACAAGTCGATATTACTTTTGATGTCGATCGGGGACAGCGTGTTTACATAGGTAAAATTGAGGTCACGAGCAATACCAAAACTAAAGACAAAGTTGTACGTCGCGAGTTGACGATCCACGAGGGTGAACTTTTCAATGGAACTAAAAAACGAGAGAGCAAAGAAAATGTCACTCGTTTAGGATATTTTGATTCTGTTGAGTTTCATCAAACCACTTCGAAAGAGGATCCGAACGTTGTCGATATCGATATTAAAGTGAAAGAGAGATCGACAGGACAACTCGTCATTGGGGCGGGATACTCGACGGGGGGAGTGGGTTTCATTGCAAATGCACAGCTCTCACAGAATAACTTTCTAGGTAATGGTCAAGTTGCAAGCTTTTCTGCTCAAATCCAGACGGGGACAAAACTTTATGAATATTCTTTGAGTTTTCAAGAGCCCTACTATGGAGCAACTCTGTGGAGTGCCGGAGGGGACCTCTACCAAGTCAGACGAAATGTGGCTGTCCTAGAGGCCGTGAACAGCTTTGAGGAGATCAAAACCGGCTCGGCAGTGAAGTTGGGACATCCTGTTTATAATTTCATGAATATGTTTCTTACCTACAAGTTTGAACATGCGTACGTCCGACCCTCATCTATTATCGATAAAACACTTTATCCGAAAGAGGATGTGAATGGTTATACGAGCTCGGTTGCGGGTAATTTAGTGTATGATAAAAGAGATGACCGCTTTGACCCCAGAGATGGCTTTTTTGGAAGTATTACTTCAGAATATGCGGGGTTGGGGGGAGATAGGTATTTTCTAAAATCAACAGCGACTGCGAAATATTTTCATCCTATCATTTGGGATTTCGTATTTCGTTTTCATTTGACCGGCTCCAATATTGCGAGAACGGGCTCTAGAAGAGTCCCTAATAATGAGTTGTATCTTATGGGAGGACTGTTCTCTTTGCGAGGATACGATCCGTTTAGTATCGGGGGCGATCCCGTGACATTGAGTAACAATCCCGATGATCTTTCGGAGGAGGCTAAGAAAGCAGGGCTTGCTGGTAAAAAAATTCTTATCGGCGGATTAAATCAAGTTTTAATGAATGCTGAAATCGAGTTCCCTCTTTTGAAAGAAGCAAGAATTCGGGGTGTAATATTTGCCGATGTTGGAAATGCATTTAATGATTTCAGTAAAATCACGGGTCCAAAGTTATATGCTAATTTAGGGTGGGGCTTTAGGTGGTTTACTCCGATAGGCCCCTTGCGTTTTGAATTTGGCTATCCTATGGTTAACTCAGGCGCTTCGAAGTTCTTTTTCACTATCGGGCCGCCATTTTAATAAAAAGGAAAACACACATGCGCTTACTACTCGTCACTTTATTGTTTAACTGGGTTGCAGTCTCAGGGTTTGCAAATGAATCTTTTAAACTTGGGCTCGTCGATCTTCAAAAAGCTCTGCAGAACGTAGATGCAGGAAAAAATGCGAAAAAGTCTCTTGAAAAAGATGTGACTTCCAAACGAACTGAACTTGAAAAAAGACAAAATGAATTACAGAAAGAGGCCGAGGCTTTTGAAAAAAAATCGGCTCTTTTAAATGATGCTGCTAAGACCAAAAAGCAACAAGAGTTGCAAAAGAAGTTTATGGAGCTTCAAAAAGAAGCAGCGGAAAGCCAAATGGATCTTCAAAAGAGGGAACGAGAGCTGACCAAGCCGATTATCGATGAGCTTCGTACAGTCATTGAGGGGTTGGGCAAGGAGAAGGGTTTAACTTTGATATTGGAAAAAAATGAGGGTGCAGTTCTCTTCACTCAAGGTGG
>DDPO01000141.1 GCA_002342225.1 Bdellovibrionaceae bacterium UBA2466
GTTTTCTCAAAGAAAAATCGATTAAAGTTCATTGGATCTTAGAAACTCATGCACATGCCGATCACATTTCAGGTGCTCAGCTCTTAAAAAAATATTTTCCACAAGCTAAAACCGGAATCGCTGAGGGGATCACCGAAGTACAAAAAGTATTTCAGCCTATTTTTAATCTTAAATCTCTTAAAACAGATGGAAGTCAGTTTGATAAGCTCTTTAAGGAAAATGAAATAGGCCATGCAGGTTCAATTTCATTTAAAGTTCTTTTTACCCCAGGGCACACCCCGGCCTGCGCGAGTTATGTCATTGAAGATGCGGTTTTTACTGGTGATGCTCTTTTCATGCCCGATGTGGGAACAGGGAGATGTGACTTCCCCCAAGGGAGTGCTGACACTCTCTACACTTCTGTTTCTGAGAAGCTCTATACGCTGCCCGAGAAAACAAGAGTTTTTACAGGTCACGACTATCCGAATGGCGGGAGAGAAGTGAAATACGAGTCGACTATTGCTGAAGAGAAAGCGACCAATATTCACATTAAAGGAAAAACAACTCGAGAAGAGTATGTAAGTTTTAGAACCAATCGAGACAAGACTCTTTCAGCTCCGAAACTTCTTTTGCCCAGTATTCAAGTCAATATCGATGGTGGCCGATTTCCCGAATCCCAATCGAACGGAAAAAGCTATCTCAGTATTCCGATTTCGATTAAACCGTAGGGTATGGAATGTCGTATTGGTTGCGGAGCCTGTTGTATTGCTCCTTCAATTTCTAGCCCTTTGCCAGGAATGCCCCATGGTAAGCCCGCACGTGTAAGGTGTGTGAATTTGAATATCGGTAACCAGTGCAAAATTTGGGGACAACCCAATTTTCCGGAAGTCTGTCGAAAGTTTGTTCCCTCACTCTGGGTTTGCGGAACCTCACAAGCCGAGGCTTTAAGCTTTCTCAGCGAGCTTGAAGCTCTCACAACACCCAGTATTTCTTAAAGAATGCTTAATTTCAAGACACCTTCAAATGCCCCTTCCCATTTTAGGAAAGTTACCCTATATTGCCTTCTTCTTTGGGTCTGTAGCTCAGTTGGTTAGAGCGCTACCTTGACATGGTAGAGGTCTCCGGTTCGAGCCCGGACAGACCCACCATTTGTCAAACTATTCGAACCAAAAACCCCTTTCCCCACAAAATAATGAAGCCTAAAGCCTGTCGGAAGAAGTTCGATTTTAGCGAATAAATGTGGCACAGTGTTCAGTCGAAATCGCATTTACAAGTTATAAATAGATAAAATCGCCCAATTAGCCACATCAGGGGTTCAAAAAAATTCCAATAGGCCCTATTGCCAAACTTAAAAATAAGAAAAACGATGGCTGCTGCAATAATCCATTTTCGAAATCTAGTCCAAACGGGTTGGATCACTTCAGAAGTATTGCCAAAGACTTTATAGCAGCTGAAATCAAGAGCCTCAAGAGTGTTCGATTTGCTTCTCTCCTCGAGAATTTCAATTTGCTCTTTTAACTTTATTCCAAAGGATTCAAGCTCGATATGTTTGGGATTCTCTTGTAATCCCTCATATAGTTTCCTGAGAAATAATTCGGCTGCAACGATTCCGATTTGGTGTGGCTGGCGTAGTAACGTGTTTTTAACAAGATCTTTGGGGTTAGCGCGAAAATAGACTGCTCGATCAAGTTCAACTTTTACCCTGTAGAGCCCTTTGGGTTCTCTTTGGAGAAGAATATTACTTTTTTTAAATGGTAATTTGAGAGGGGAGTTGGTAGAAAAATCTGCCCCCCCTGCAATAAATGAGATAGGAACAATGAGGCCATGGTCCTGAACGCCAAAAATAAGTTGGGTTTGAAAACCACCAAAATCAACCTGCGCAGAAACGATTATTTTAGGGACTGTGCTGCGCGGAAAATCGTATCGGATGGTATTGATAGGCATCGAATCCGGCTGACCGCTTTGAGAACTTAAATTATGGGGACCAGTGATAAAGGGCGCAAAAACACTCGAGTCTATAGATGAATTTTTCAGTCGGCGCCTAGTAGAGGCCATAGTTCATACAGTATCAAAACATTGTGAAGCAATTATGTCCGTTCCCTTTGAGTGTTGCGTGTTGAATTATTGATCATGCTGTCTTTGTGCTGCTTATCCGTTAGGTCAAAGAATACGATTTTCTTAAAATGCTCGACCGCCAAGAATCATAATTGGATCAGCTCTGAATTGTGTGGTTCCTTTGCCTCTCGTATTGATCGAGGTAATTTTAGGCGGGGAACTGCTATCATAAGTAACCGTGCCGGTCTGATTGTTCTCAGTCCAACCCGAACTCAGATAACTTGAATAGTTACCGCCAACACAACTTCCTGTCCCCCCATTAAGAAATTCGGCCTTAGAAGCAATTGAACCCACAACAGCCCCATAATTTTCATTAATTTTAATTTCAATGATAGGCTGAAAAGAGGTCGTCGCGGCTGCCACTGCGTCAGCCAGATGTACTGACCCCACAAGGATCTTAGTAGAGTTTCCGCTCGGAATAGTGAAATCGGCAGAGCTTTTTGTAGAAAGCAATACATAGGAGTTTGAGGCTGGGGCAGATTGTACACAGTTACCGCTATTTTGGATAAAAATCCCTGTAACAACACCCGGTCCTGCAGTACCCTCGGTACCAGGCAAAAGAGAGATTTTACCGGTAAGTGCCCTAGTGTCGGAATCAATCCTCGTAAGCCAAATTACAAATGAAATGATGGTTCCACCCTTATTACTCGAGTTCAAAATATATTGCGGAGTGAACTCATACCGTAGTTTCGGGATAGTGACCACTCGGTCGCCTGCAAAAGCTGGAAAATTAAAAACACTTAAGAGATATAGAGCGGCTAAAACCTGTTTCATAACTTTTTTCCTTTGATGATGCCGTATTTTATGACAAACCTTTTAAATAGTTAACCTAAAAACAAACATTCATTTTTTTAACATCATAGTTATCATATTTTCTCCCAATTCCAGTCAGTTCCCCAAATAATGCCTCCTGGCTTTAATTGTGGAATCCAAGCCTCAAGCTCCTTTTTCGCCGACTCATGATCAGGACTCGACCCTACAAACAAAAAGTCAATGGGCCCATGGACCGAATTCTCGACACCCTCCCCATTCAGACCGCGGAAAGTCACCACATTGTCACAGCCAAATCTCGTTATATTAGTTTTAAACTCATTAAAAATTCCATTATCCCAGTTATCTACACAATAAAGAGTACTGCTAACCACTTGAGCTGCCCTCGAAGCAAACACTGAGGAACGGCCTTTACAGGAACCCACTTCAACGATTTTCGATCCGGGCCTCACTTTTTTAACGATTTCAGTAAACAACGTGGCACATTGGCGAGCAGACCCACCGCCCTCTATTTCCGGAAGTAAAAATCCAAAAAACTCAATTAAACGCCGCCATTCTTGGGAATCAAAGTTTTTGGGGCAATCCTTGATGAGGCTCTCAAAAAGTTCACTACCAAAAGAATTGAAGTTGTCTTCATCCCTTTTGTTTTGAAGAAATGGCCGAAGAATTGGCTTCACAAAGGGCTTTAAAGTTTGCTTCAATGGGTTCGTGAGATTTAAGCAACTCTTTCTAAAAGTATGAATCACTGACACCGGGAAAGTAAAGGGTTTCCACTTATCTAAATTCAGCATTTCAATGGGCCAAGTATCATCTACAGTCACTACTTCGAATTTCATTTCACGTCCGAACAAATCTTTCTTTTCGTTTATGAGACGCTTAATTCGAGCGGGATCTTTGAACTCTTCAGTGTTATTTTCTTGATGGGCCAGACTTGAAATTTTCTGAATAATGCCATCGATATTTTGAAGATATGAAAAATGCCAACCACATGGAAAGGGTGTAATCACTGCAGCAGGAGAGCACCTCAAAGTGTTACCGCCGATATTGGCTTCAGTTAAGACACTCCCTTTGAGCATTTTTGGCATTGCCCACGGATGACTAATCAGCTCCAGATTGATTGAGTAATAGAACATTCTTAGCCACACTCCAATGACGAGTTCTTTTTCCATTCTCTTTAAAAGATACGGCCATTGATGCCTGCTTACGATTTCATCTACATCAGAAAGGTAAATGACATCATTCGCCTTAAAAGAAACAGCATTTAAAGCGGCTTGCCTCTGCATGGACTCGTTGTCCCAAGCTGACTTTGGATTTTCCTGCAGCTCAGCATCGACCAAAATGATCTTGTGAGCATATTTCTTAAATCGAGGATCCTCTTTTGAAAAGAGGAGCGGCTTTTTTTGCCCAGCATGATTTCTGTTTCCCTGCACCAAAATAAAAAAATCAACAAAGGGATCATGCTCTGCTAATCGAACAGAAAGCAGATCAAACTCATTAAAAAACATGAAAGCATCATAGACTGCCATAGCTGCCTCTATCTCAGGGTAAGGACCTTAATTTTATCGCTTCACGTCTAATTTATCTAGCTTGAACTCTCTTGAAACACCGACGCATTTGACTCTGAAAGCTTTACGCGATTAAATAGTCCTCTATGCAACTACTTCTAGTTTTAATCCTGTTATGGGGCCAAGTGGTCGTGGCTGATGCAGTTGAGCTCCCATGGCAGCAGGAAATTTCAAATACTTCCTCGGGTTTCACGGACCAAGAAGCAGCAGGAAAAGTCCGTTACTATTTGCAGCAAGAGCTCAAAGATTGGAAAGGTCTTTGCGAAGTGGGCGGTGGAAAGTTTCGTTCTGAGTTCAGCAAAATTCACTGCGATGAATACTATCCCGAGTGCTGGGAATGCACTGGAACTGCAACTGCGTATTGCGATTAGAGGTGTCAATAAGGCCCAATCAACCATCTTTTATCATCAATACACTCGTCAACTAACAATCCGGTGCAAGTATATCCTATCAATGTTTGATTCAGAGCTGCTCCATTCAGAGTTTTATAGCTCTTCGTACTTTGGTCCCAATTATAGATTTTGTTATTTACTGGAGTTAAATAACTGCCTATTTTTGTCTTTCGCCCTGAGGAGTATCCTCGCAGCCGACATTGAAATATAGCATTTTCGTCGTTGTAACCCATAGCACCGTTCGAATCGATGTGAACTTGGGGATAAGGCAAATTATTGATCCACCATTGCACATCTCCTCCAGCTCGAGTTTTAGCCGACCAATTAAAAGTTGCCGAAGGATCTTGAACGGCCTCTTTAGAAAAGCAATCAAGATTAAATTTAGCAATGGCCCGTATAATAACGATTCCTGATCCTCCAGAAGAATAACTGCCTCCACCGCCCCCAGTATTTACCTCTCCAGCTGTCTGCCCTGAGTAAGTTGGGCTACCGCACGAATTCACACTTCCCTTTCCGCCTCCTCCTTTTCCGGGAATACCTGGCCCCAATCTTCCCTCCCCTCCACAACCAGCTGCAGCACCTCCTGCATAAAACAGTGAGGCTCCAGTAATATCTGAAGCTTTTCCTATTCCACCATTCATGCCCTGAGCAGCCCCACCTGCACCACCTCCACCCCCTGCACCCCGAGAGTTAATGCCACTTCCGGTGGAATTAGAGCCATTGTTCCCTTGTCCTAAAGTCCCTAGCCCCCCTGAAACAGAATCATTGAGGTTGTACGAAGCCCCTCCCCCAGACCCCCCACTTTTTCCGTTTCGACCCAGTTGAGAGCAACCCGGTATGTATGGGCCACAATGTTGCCCTGCTCCCCCGCCCCCTAGGGCTTTCCACTGCAGAAACTTACTGTCACCCCCATTCGTCGTGTGAGCCACATTCCAACCAGTTACTATAAACTGTCCCCCATCACCGACTTGAACTGGCGCAGCACCGGTGCTGCTGACACCAATATTAAACCTTTCGACATAACCTCCAGC
>DDPO01000085.1 GCA_002342225.1 Bdellovibrionaceae bacterium UBA2466
GAACTAAAGAAATTTTTATTGTAGGAGAAGTTAAAAAGCTCTAACCCCAACCAATCATTCGCGTGGAGAGTGTAACTAGCTGAGCCTAGCAAGGTTCTTCGATAAGTTCCAAAGGGAACTCCACCAAACCCTAATGGTGAAAACTCATGGCGCCATTGTTTGCGGGTAAATTTTCTTTGGACAACAACGACCTCTTCATTGGGAATCGCACCAATTTCTTGGAGCTGTTTTTCAATGACATTCTCATCTGCTGCCAAAGCGAGATTAGAAACCATGGCCAAGCTGAGAATCTTAAGAAGAAGCATTTTCATGATGGTTCCAACCAATGAAGACGGTTTTTTCAGCCCAACAGGTGCGGACTTGAGGGCTGCAAATTTTGTTGTGGTTCTTAGATTATTATATGGTAACTCTGCGAAATTAGCTACGTAGACTCGAGGAGACACATGGCGAAAAAAAGCAATGCAGATAGTCAATTCATTTGGATGGATGGTCAAATGGTTCCGTACAATAACGCAACCACCCATGTATTGTCGCACAGCCTCCATTACGGAGGGGCTATTTTTGAGGGATTGCGAGCTTACGCAACGCCCCAAGGGCCTGCTCTGTTTCGACCCCAAGAGCACTTTGAGAGGTTTTTGCAGTCCATCAAAGTCATGGGTTATTCTATCTCCTACTCGACCACAGATTTGATCCGGATCTCCCACGAACTTATAGCCAAAAATAATTTTCCGGCCTGTTATGTTCGGCCCGTTGCCTACATCGACGATTCCGTGAGAGGGCTGAAACTTCCACCCTCTCCTGAAGTTCATACTGCTATCGCCGTCTGGCCGTGGGGAAAATACATGGGGGATGAAGGTCATCTAAAGGGTGTGAAAGTAAAAACTTCAACTTTTCGACGGCCCGACGTAGCTTCTTCTTTGCCACTTGCTAAGATCTCGGGAGCCTACCTAACATCGGTTTTAGCCCGACGAGAGGCTACCCTAGATGGTTTCGATGAAGCGATTCTGTTAGACCCTCAGGGGTTTGTTGCCGAGGGTTCCGGAGAGAACATCTTTATTGTCAAAGATTCTGAGATTATGACTCCCTCTGTAGGCTATCTACTGCCTGGAATTACGCGAGATTGCGTGATTCAAATAGCCAAATATTTAGGTTTCACTTTAAGAGAGGAGGCTATTACTCGCAATCAGCTGTATTTGGCCGATGAAGCATTTTTTACTGGAACCGCTGTCGAAGTAACCCCGATTACTGAAGTTGATCATCTAAAAATTGGTTTGGGCCATCCGGGCCCCATCACTCAAAAGATCAAAGAGACCTTCTTTAAATGTACTCAAGGTCAAGTAGACCCATTTAAAAACTGGGTTCATTTCCCGTAAAGCTTTAATCCTCTTGATCTTTGGCCCTCTTCAGATATAGATTTAAATCTGAATGTTAATTGTTTTTGCACACCTTCTATGACCTTAGCTCAAAAGTTCTTCCACTCATGAAATCTTTTGCCATTACGTTACCAGACGGCTCAACTCGTTCGTTTGAAGGACAAGTTACTCCCCAACAAGTGGCTTTAAGCATCGGTCGCCGACTAGAAGAAGCAGCTGTGGCAGCCAAACTCAATGGCAAAGAAGTGGATCTCTCCCAACCTATTAATTCAGACGCTCAATTAGCTATCATCACTCGAGAATCCAAAGAGGGCTTGGAAGTGATTCGCCATTCTACAGCTCATCTATTAGCTCAGGCGATCAAAGAACTTTACCCATCTGCCCAAATCACAATTGGTCCCGTTATCGAAGATGGATTTTACTATGACATCGATTGCCCAAAACAACTTTCTCCTGAAGATCTCCCAACCATTGAGAAAAAAATGGCTGAAATTGCAGGAAGAAAGCTAGACGTCAAAAGACAGGAAATTGACCGTAATGAAGCGGTCAAACTCTTCAAAGGAATGAACGAGCACTACAAAGCCGAGATCATTCAAGGGCTACCTGATGGCGAAGTTGTGAGTGCTTATCAACAAGGTGATTTTATCGATCTCTGCAGGGGTCCTCACGTTCCCAACACTTCTCGCTTAGGAAAATTTAAACTCCTCTCTGTCGCTGGGGCCTACTGGCGTGGAGATGAAAAAAATAAAATGCTCCAACGCATTTACGGAACTGCTTTTGCTTCACAAAAAGAACTCGATGAATATCTTCATCGATTAGAAGAAGCTAAACGAAGAGACCATCGCAAATTAGGGCCTGAACTTGAGCTTTTCACTTTTTTATCCATCGCACCCGCTATGCCATTTTATCTCCCTAAAGGAGCTTGGCTATTTAATAAATTAGTCGACTTCATGAGAGAGGAGACTAAGTCATTAGGTTTTGAAGAGGTCATTTGCCCTCAAATGATGTCTACCGATCTTTGGGTCACCAGCGGCCACATGGAGCACTACAGACAAAACATGTTTCTGTTTGAAGAAGAAGAGGGGCAAGCGATGGGTCTAAAACCCATGAACTGTCCCGGACACGCTTCACTTTTTAAAACCAGTAAAAGAAGCTATCGAGAACTTCCTATCCGTTTCTCCGAATACACCAAGCTTCACCGTAACGAACGTGGAGGTGTTACTCACGGAATCATGAGAACTCGAGCTTTCTCTCAAGATGATGGCCACATCTTCTGCACTGAAGAGCAGATTCAAGAAGAAGCTCGAAAAGGGATTGAGCACACTTTCAAAGTCTATTCGGCTTTTGGATTTGATGTCGTAGATGTAAAACTAGCCACTCGGCCCGACCAATTTTTAGGATCTCCTGAGCTTTGGGATAAAGCTGAAAAAGCTCTTGCAGACAGTTTAAAAGCTGCTGGAAAAAACTTCGAAATTGTCCCCAAAGAAGGGGCTTTTTATGGTCCTAAGATCGAATTCCACATTAAAGATGCCATCGGACGGTCTTGGCAATGTGGAACGATTCAACTCGACTTCTCCTTACCTCAGAGATTTGAATTGGAGTACACCGACAGCAATAACCAACCTAAAAATCCCGTGATGATTCACAGAGCTATTTTAGGAAGTGTTGAGCGTTTCATGGGAATTTTAGTGGAACATCATGCGGGCCATTTGCCTATTTGGATCGCTCCTGTTCAAGCAGTTCTGATAAACGTGACTGACGGACAACTCGAATATGCCAAAGAGATTTTAGAGACTTTAAAAAGCTGGGGAATTCGAGCCGAACTCGATGCTCGAAATGAAAAGTTGGGCTACAAAATTCGCGAAGCTCAAGTAAAGAAGATTCCGCTCATGTTGGTCTTGGGCGAGAAAGAGAAAACAGCGAAAACGCTCTCCGTTAGAAAATCCAATGGAGAGACTACAAATGATTTAACACTAGATGGTTTCAGAACGTTTCTGGAACCTTGGCTAAAACCTGGAGGGACAACCCATTAATCCGCGTCAACAATCATCAGGAGATACAATAAGAGTAAACCACAGAATCCGAGCTCGTGAAGTTCGACTCATTGGGGCCGACGGTTCCCAGTTGGGGGTCATGGACACTCGACGAGCTTTGGAGCTTGCAATGCAACAGGGACTAGATCTCGCTGAGATCTCTCCAAATTCCAATCCACCTGTTTGCAAAATCTTAGATTACGGAAAGTATAAGTACGAAGCCAAGAAAAAGGCTCAAAAGGCTAAGAAAAATCAGGCAGTTACGACTTTAAAGGAAATTCAGTTTCGACCGAACACAGACACTCATGATATTGAATTTAAAGTGAAACACATCCAGCGATTCCTTGAAGAAGGCAATAAAGTCCGTGTCTCTGTGAAATTTAGAGGTCGAGAGGCCAGCCACGCCGATTTAGGACACGCTCTTCTCAAGCAGATTATTGACATGGTTGGTAATTTGGGTATTGTGGAGCAGGCTCCAAAGATGGAAGGGAAAGTTTTGTCTTTGGTGTATGGCCCTGCTGGAAAGGTGCCTAAAAAAACAAGTAAGCCGAGCGCTCACACAAGCTCTGATGGAAAAGCTCCTGAAGGGAAAGCAAAAACGGCTGAAAGTGCTGTAAAAACTGATAGTTAGAAAGTAGTTGTTTTATGCCGAAAATGAAAACTGTATCGGGAGCTAAAAAGCGTTTTAAGCTTACTGGATCGGGTCGAGTGAAAAGAGCTAAAGCTTATCACAACCACATCCTTGAGCATAAATCTGCAAAACGAGGTCGTCGCCTCCGACAAAACGGAATGGTGCACGCTTCGGATCTTCGTCAAATTAAGCGAATGCTATTGGCGTAGTTTTGGGTTAGTTGGTTTTAATCTGTAGTAAGAAGGTTTTAAGGTATGCCTAGAGTTAAACGTGGTCCTGCTGGAAGAAATAAGAGAAAAAAGATCCTTGATAGGGCCGAAGGGTTTTATGGAAGTGCGCGAAAGACGGTTAAGGTAGCGCGAGAATACACGAACAGAGCTGATCGGTATGCTTACCGAGACAGAAAAACTCTGAAGCGTGAAATGCGTTATCTATGGACAGTGAGAATAAACGCCGCTTGCAGACTTCACAATCTGAGTTATTCAAAGTTTGTTTCTGGACTTAAACTAGCCAATGTAGAATTAGACCGCAAAATTCTTGCGGACATTGCTGTTAGATTCCCGGATCACTTCACTCAGCTTGTGGCGCTTGCTCGGCCTCAAGCTTAAATGATCGAACAAATTAATCAGATACGGGCGGAAGCCCATTCTCAAATTTTTTCTGCTCCTGATCCTGAGGCCTTAGACCGCTTAAGGGTTCATTACATCGGAAAAAAAGGGATTTTAACGGGGTTGCTTCATCAGTTGAAGGACCTTACTCCAGACAAGCGCCGTGAAGTTGGTGCGGTTCTAAATGATGTAAAAACTCATCTGGAGCAAGACCTCAAACAACGACAAACTGAGCTCAAGCGAGTTGTTTTAGATAAAGAACTCGCAGCTTCAGCTCCCCTCGATGTCACTCTTCCAGGAAGTTATGCAATCAACACTGGTTCTCTTCACCCTATTTCCAGAGTGATGAATGATGTTGTTCAGATATTAAAAAGAATTGGTTTTTCAGTCGTAACAGGCCCAGAAGTAGAACTTGAGTTTTACAACTTTGAAGCCTTGAACACTCCGGAAAATCATCCTGCCCGAGACATGCAGGACACGTTTTACATCAATCCACCCGTTTTATTACGATCCCATACATCGCCAGTTCAGATACGAGCGATGAAAGATAAAAATCCGCCTATTCAAGTTATTGCTCCCGGAAAAGTTTATCGGTCCGATTATGACTTGACCCACACTCCGATGTTCCATCAAATCGAAGGACTCATGGTAGACGAACATCTCTCTTTGGCAGATCTCAAAGGGGTATTGAACTATTTAATTAAAAATCTTTTTGGTTCGAGATCGCTTCGATTCCGACCTAGTTTTTTCCCATTCACTGAACCTAGTGCTGAAGTAGATATGCAGTGTATTCAGTGCAAAGGCTCGGGAAAAGACTGCAGGCTTTGCAAAGCTACCGGTTGGTTGGAAATTGGTGGTTGTGGAATGGTACACCCCAATGTCTTTAAAGCAGTAGGCTACGACTCAGAGAAATACAGTGGTTTTGCTTTTGGAATGGGAATCGAGAGAATAGCGATGCTTAAATATGGCATCGATGATTTGCGTTCCTTTTTTGAAAACGACGTACGCATGTTGGAGCAGTTTTAATGTTACTTTCGCTCAATTGGTTAAGAGATTATTTAGCTAAATCGGATATTAAAATTGATCCCAAAGATTTGGCTGACAAACTCACCATGCGTGGAATTCATGTAGCAGCTATCAAGCGCCCATCCTTCTCTCTAGAAAACGTTGTTGTAGGACGAATTGAAAAAATTGAGAAACATCCCAACGCTGATCGGCTTCAGGTCACAAAAGTAATCACTAAAGCTGGAGAAAATGTAGAGCCCATTCAAATTGTTTGCGGCGCTAAAAACATTGCTGAAGGTGACATCGTTCCTATCGCACTCCCGGGGAGCATTCTTCCTGGGGACTTTCACATCAAGCACTCTACTATTAGAGGTGTAGAATCCTTTGGCATGATTTGCTCCGGAAAAGAACTGGGCATTTCAGAAGATTCCGAAGGTATCTTGCAACTTCCTAAACATAGCGGTATCGGGCAGCCCCTCACAAGCCTTTTAGGAGGAGGAACTCAAGATACTGTTTTTGAATTCGAACTCACTCCCAACCGTAATGATTGTTTAAGTGTGATGGGGCTTGCTAGAGAAATTGCCCCTGTTCTTAAAACAAAACTACGAGAACAAAAGCCCGCAAAATTTAAAATTACTCCGCACCGCACTTCGAGCATTATTAAAGTAGAAGTCGAAGATCAAAATGTGTGTCCCCGATATGTGGCTCGAGTGATTGACGGATTAAAAGTTCAGGAGAGCCCAGACTGGATTAAGCAAAGACTCGAAGCTGTCGGTATTCGACCTATCAACAACATTGTCGATATTACCAACTTCGTGATGATTGAATACGGTCAGCCTCTTCATGCGTTTGATTTAAGAAAAATTCAATCTGGAACAATCAAAGTAGCGACTTGTAAAGCGCCTACCGATTTTACTCTGCTCAGCGGAGAATCTATCGGACTTGAGACGGGAGATATTCTAATTCAAGATGGCGATAGACCTATTGCACTTGCCGGCATCATGGGTGGCGAAAATTCATCCATTGCAGCTGATACCACTTCTATCGTTTTAGAAAGTGCTGCTTTCGTTCCTACACAGATTAGAAGAACTGCAAAAAGATTAGCTCTCCACACTGAGTCTTCAAAAAGATTTGAAAAGGGCTACGACTTAGCCGTCGTTGCAGCTGCTAGCGAACGAGCTGCATCTCTTTTAAGAGACAGCATGAACGCCAATGTCTACCACCCTCCCATTGATACTAATGAGTTTGGTGCAAAAGAAGCTGTCATTTCGATAGACATGCGCGATGTCAGAAAAATTACCGGTCTTAAAGAGATTTCTGCCGAAACTGCATCAGAACTTCTCGATTCCATCGATATTCCGTCTCATAAAAAATCGGTCAACATTCTCAGCGTAAGGCTTCCAACCCATCGACAAGACCTTAAAGGAAATGTGGATCTTATCGAAGAAGTTGCAAGACTAGCGGGCTACGATTCTATCCCTGAGCATTTGCCGACTTCGCTCGCAACTTACGAACGACTCGATGAGTCCCATTTTGATTTTGAATTTAAAGCTAAAACTCTTTGTTGCTCAATGGGACTTCGCGAAACGATTCATTACAGTTTTGTTTCAGAAAGCCTTTTGAAAAACTTTGGTTGTGCGCACGATCAGATGGTTTCGCTAAAAAACCCACTTAGTGATGAGATGAAGGTTTTGAGAACCTCTCTTTTGCCTTCGCTTCTTCAAACCTATTCGTACAATCTCAACCGTAAAGTGAAACATCAGAGACTTTTTGAGGCCGCTAAAACTTTTACTTGGGACACCAAAGAAGAGACCCAAGTCAAAGAAACACCTTATTTGGCAGGATTATTATCGGGCAACCTATCCGGTTCGGGCTGGAAGGATAAACCTATTCAATTGGATTTTTATCACGTGAAGGGGCTTGTTGAAGCGCTCGTGCGGCAGCTCACCTCGGTGAAACTTGCTTTTGAGGCCACCAAAAACACAACTCTTTTTCATCCCAATCGAAGTGCCACCATCAAATTAGGCCTGAAAGAGATCGGAAGTCTCGGCGAAGTACACCCCATTATTCGAGACAGTGTGTTAGAAACTGATGAACCGGTTCTTTTGTTTGAACTTAATCTCGAGGCACTTAAAAAATACGAAAGAACGACAACAAGGTATAAAACCCCTTCGAAATTTCCTGCTATTGAGATCGATTTGGCTTTTGTCGTAGAGAAAACTGTTTCTTGCCATGCCGTGCTAGAAAACATGAAAAACACAGGTGGAGAATTACTCACCGATGTTTCTGTTTTTGATGTGTATGAGGGAGAATCTATAGGCCCAAGCAAGAAGAGTATGGCCTTCCATTTAACATTTCAATCTCTCGATAGAACTCTTCAAGACAATGAGATTCAGGAACTCAAGAATCGTATTCTCACCCAATTAAAAGAAAAACACGGTGCCGAGCTAAGGGCTTAAACCCGGTTTCTTGGTTTTTTCCAACTTCTCGCCTATAATAATGACAACCAAAAGCTAGGGGGCAACATGTCTGATTCCAGAGATTTTGAACTTCCAAAGCCAACAGAAAAGCTTTCGCACAAATTCATCCTGGATTCTCTAAATCAGGAACGTAAAGAGGAAGCTGCTGCAGCGCTCGAAAAACCAGCCAAAAAATGCGGAACTCAAGCAGAGCTTCCCATCGATATTGAGCAAGAGCCCCACGAGTCTATCCCCATGGATGAATTACAACTTGAGGATGGAAAAAAATATTTTCGCATTGGTGAAGTGAGTGAACTTATTGGGGTTGAGCCCTATGTTCTGCGGTACTGGGAAAGCGAGTTTTCAGTCATCCGTCCCACCAAAGCAAGCAGCGGACACAGGGTTTACTCTAGAAGAGATGTTGAAGCACTTCATATCATTCGTCACTTATTGCATGTTGAAAAATACAGCATCAAGGGCGCTAAGAAGCGGTTTAGTGACAGAAAAAAAGAGGTTAAAGAATCTCATCACATCTCTAAACAACATCTGAAAGCCCTGTCCTCAGAAATTAAAGAGCTAATCCAGTTAATCAAAGCTTATTAAACTGAGTTTGGTCTATTGATTGCACCTTGATTCATCAATAGAGGTGTAATTATGGCCAACATTCACGTATTTGATAAAACCCTTCAAAAATCTCATCTGTGGATTGAAGAGATCCAAAAAAGCCTTGAAACAGGGGATGAAAACCGAGCCTATTTAGCTTTAAGAACTGTACTACACTCGTTGCGCAATCACCTACAACTCAATGAAGCTATTCACTTAGGTGCTGAACTTCCGATGCTCATTCGAGGGCTCTATTTCGAGGGGTGGGACCCGCGCGAAAAACCCATACGCGACCGTGATAAAAAAGAATTTCTAAAATATTTTAAAACCTATTTCTCAGAAGAGACTGAAGTAGAAATTGAAAACATTATGCAAGCTGTATTTAAAGTGCTGGATTCAAAAATATCTGAAGGAGAAATTAAGGATGTAAGGGAGAATTTACCCTCTCATATTCGAAATATCTGGACCCACTAATTTACCTTAATATATTTCTTAAAACATAAAGCGCATCTAACGTTGTAAAAATTCCTGTGACATCCCCGTTTTTCTCCTGAACGACTACACTTCCATATTTATTCTTCATCATTTGGGACAAAACCGAATCTAAACTCTCGGATGGTTGAACTACAAAAGGGTCCGATATCATGACATCTTCCACCAAAAAACCCTCACCCCATTTAGAAAGTGAAGCTGCTTTAGCATTACGATCGCTTAAGAGTCCCACAACCTTACCCCCAACTACGACGGGCAGATGGCGAACTTTTAGTTTTGCCATCATCTCTTGGGCCTTGCTGAGAGAAACCTCAGGTCCGATCGACTTGGGTGCTGGGGTCATCACTTGAGCGATAATTTTTAGAACTGTTTTTTTACTCACTAATCTATTCATGCCGCCTCCAAATCGAACATAAAGGTCATGTACTGCAAAACATCGCGAAGAGTCACCACACCAACCAACTTGTCGTGTTCCATCACTAACAAACGGCTTCGGCCTGTTCTATTCATAAGTAAAAAAGCTTCCCGAGCCTCCATGTCGGAGGATACTGAGTTTTTGTCTGAGAGCGGTTGCAAATGCTGAGCAACTGTCTCTATTGACCACTCAACTTTAGGAATTCTTTTTAATTCCTGTGTGGAAAAAGAACCAACGACTTTTCCGTC
>DDPO01000166.1 GCA_002342225.1 Bdellovibrionaceae bacterium UBA2466
TAACGAGAAAAATCGGCATCACACACATCTACTTTTTTGAAATCGACACCTTCAGGCAGGTTTTCTAGGGTTCCAGCGAGTAGATTATCAACTGCAACCACGAAGTAACCTTCTTTCAAGAGCATTTTACACAAATTACTTCCAATAAAACCAGCTGCACCAGTGACTACGATTTTTTCACGCACGATGAGACAAACTCCTTAAACGAATCGCTGTAAGTTCTCTGAAATTTTTGATCGTTCCCCAAACCGGATGGTAACGAGTATCACTATCGTTGGACCACTCTACTGCAAACTCGGCATGTTTGAGTTTCAACTTTTTAGCCACTAAAAGAGCCTCGATATCAAACATAAATCCATCCGTTTGAACTTTCGAGAAAATCATTTTCGCAGCCTTTTTAGAATAGACCTTGAATCCACATTGAGTGTCCGAGACTTGCACTCCCATGAGCCCCTTCACAACAAACCAAAAAGCTTTCGAGCCTAATTTTCGGTGTAAGGGTTGTTGTCGCTTGATTTTTGTCTCTTTGAGTCGCCGAGAGGCCAAAGCATAATCAGCCCCCTTCTCCAATTCTTTAATCCCGTTACTTAGGAAAGTGAAAGGAACACAAAGACCACTATCGGCAAAAGCTATCCAATCTCCTAGGGCATGTTCGACGCCAAATCTCACAGCAAAGCCTTTTCCACGGTTTGCGCCATAACTTAAAACCCTAAAACTTACTTTGGAGTTCGTTAACTTTTCGGAATACTCGCGAGCAATTTCTTCCGTTTTATCCGAGCTCCCGTCGTTCACAACTAAAACCTCTGATTCGAAGGGCTGATCCATCAAAAACTTATGCGCAGCGTCTAAATCCAGCTTGATTTTTGAAGCTTCATTGAAAGCCGGAATGATTAAACTTAATTTCATGGGGATCAGATATCCGAAGAGCTCAAAAAGAGCAACTCTGACTTGATTCTTCGGCCTTTTTCGCTTTGACACGGAAAATAAAGCTTATCTATAGTGCCCCCTATGATTATCACAAGAACTCCTTTTAGATTTACTTTGGGCGGTGGAGGAACCGACCTTCCTTCCTACTACAGCAATTATGGTGGCTTGGTTTTTAGTGCGGCCATCGACAAATATATGTTTATTTCCGTGAATCGCCCGATTGTTGATGATCTGGTCCGAGTGAAATATTCGCGATCCGAGTGCGTAGAATCGGTCCAAGAACTTCAGCATGAACTTGCAAAGGCAGCTTTGGACTTCACAGGCATCGAGAACGCCATAGAAATCCTTTCCATGGCCGACATTCCTGCTGGAACTGGGCTAGGTTCCTCAAGTTGTTACGTGGTAGGGCTTCTGCATGCTCTTCACTGCTTAAAACGAGACATTCCCAGCCAACCCCAATTAGCTGAAACTGCATGTTACCTTGAAATGGAAGTTCTGAAAAAACCGGTCGGAAAACAGGACCAATACGTAGCTGCAGTTGGGGGACTTCCGATTCTAGAGATAGAAAAATCGGGAAAAGTCCAAGTGAGAAGAGCCCATATCTCTTACGATGTGATGGATGAGCTCAATCGGAACACTCTTATTTTCTACACGGGCATGACTCGCTCAGCAGACGATATCTTAAAACATCAAGATAGCTCTGTTAAAAAAGAGGACAAAGTCGTAACCGACAGTCTTCACCGAATCAAAGAAATCGGCTATGAAACGATTGAAGCTATCGAGTCAGGCAATTTAGACAGATTTGGACTTCTCATGGATGAGCACTGGGAAAATAAAAAAAGACTTTCCTCAAAAATTGCCGATCAAAGAATTCATAAAATCTACGATTTGGCGAAGGCCAATGGAGCTCTAGGGGGCAAAATCACTGGCGCTGGCGGTGGTGGATTTTTTGTTTTCTATACAAACAACCGACACCAACAATTACGAAGGGCCATGCACCAAGAGGGATTAAGAGAACTTCGATATCGATTTGATACAGAAGGTAGTAAAGTTTTAGTTAACCTTTCGGATAGCCGAGGTCGATATGACAACTCCTTGCCCAACTGGGCCAACTCGCCCCGTTACACTGATATCGGGATATCGGGGACTTGCTGAAAGCCTAATAGAGACTCTTCTTGAGTCTCACCATCAATTGTCCGTTCTCGTAAAAAATGCGGCAGCTATTGAAGGTCTCCAAAAAAAATATCCCTCTACTTTATTTTTCGAGGGAAACATTAAAAACCAATCCGATTGCAAAGATTGGATTCAAAACACGCTCAAAAATTTAAGAAAAATTGATAATCTTGTGAATAATGCAGCCATTACTGGCCCCTGCGGGAAACTTGAAGAGCTTGATTTTTCCGACTTCGAAGAGACTGTTCAGATTAATTTTTTAGCTCCTGTTTTTCTGATGAAAAGTCTTCTACCCCATTTTACGGAGAGAAAATCGGGAGCTGTAGTCAATCTTTCAGGTGGTGGGGCTACTGCTCCGCGACCCCATTTCGGAGCTTATGGTGCGAGCAAATGTGCTTTGGTTCGTTTTACTGAGTCTTTGGCTCTGGAATACCCATTTCTTCACTTCTACTCAGTTGCTCCGGGGGCTTTAAAAACTCCTATGATGGAAGGCATATCAAAAATACCAGCCGAAAAAATTGGTAAAGAAAAAGAGGAAGCCCTACAACGGATGAAGTTTGGTGGAGATGACCCTCAAAAAGCGGCTCAACTCATCAAGTGGTTGTGTGAAGAACGACCAGACTCCCTCAAAGGAAAGCTCATCAGCGCTAAGTGGGATGATTATTTAAATCCCCCCTCAAAAACAACCGACTTACCTTTTTGGACGTTAAGACGAGTCGATGCTGCTTTAGTGCCAGATTTAAAAACTAGGCAGGACAAAGCTTAAATGTCTCATCGCGCACTCTTTTTAGATCGAGATGGAATATTCAATGAGTTGGTTTACAGAGATGGTGCTTTTCACTCACCAAGAAATTGGGGCGAAGTTAAACATTTCCATTTAGAAAGTTTAAAGCCCTTTAAAGACCTCGGATTTAAATTGATTCTTGTGACGAACCAACCCGACATTGAACGCGGAATTATTTCTCACGGCTTTGTTGAGGAGCTCAACGCTTTTTATTTTAAAAACTTTGAGTTAGATGCGGCTTATGTTTGCCCGTTCTCATCAAATGAACATCCCTTAAAAAAACCCAATCCAGGGATGTTTTTGCTGGCCAAAAAAGAGATGGATCTCGACCTCTCTAAGTCTTTTTTAGTAGGTGATACAGATAAAGATGTTATAGCAGCCCGAAACTGTGGTGTTACAAGCATTGTTTGGGAAAGAGATTACAATAAAAACTTAAAATCTGACTTCAGGGTCACGAGCATCAAAGAGATTGAAAAAATTTTAAGGAACGGAAGCATCGATTAAAGGCCAATCTATCGGCCCCTTTTCCATTTATACGAATCGCCTTTAAACAAAATTTTGAAAGTCCCCTCTTCTTCAGACAAGTTTTTAGGAAAGCTGGTGCAGGTCTTTAAAAATGTGTCCAAACCAATCACTGGTGAATCACTCACAAAAACATCGACTCCAAAATCTCGACAATTCACCCTGAAATTGTGCAAATTCAATTTTTCTTCGTCCCCAGATATCAACAAAAGTTTGTTCGCTCCATGAATGAGGTTAATCAGCACGGGAGAATCTGCAGAAACAGACAAAAAGCGCAGTTGAGTTGTCCCGTTTTCATAAAGGCTCTCTTCACTGGACAGAGCTTTAGGGGTAAGGCTTTTCGTCCTAAGTAAAGGGAGAATGGAATCCCATTCATTCGAACTCGTGTTTGAAGAATAAAACTTAATATCTTTGACTCGTATGCCGGCTCCCAAAATTTCGTTAAGCCCTACAAAGTTAGAGTGTTGGAAACTGGTCAAAACAACCAAATCAATATCTTTTATTTTTTGTTTTTTTAAAAAGAAGAGGAGGCTTCCCGATGCGCTCATTGAGTTGATGAGAAAAACTTTTCCGTCGGGAAGTTTAATTAAATGTGATTGAACTTTTTTGTCTTGAGGGCCACTTTTAATAAGTGTCCATTCCACAAAGGGCCGACGGTCTATCAAGTACGAAAAGGCCGCGCCATAGAGAACAACCAGCAGTAAGGCTATTGAAGCCCATTTGAGTAGGAAGTGCTTTTTTAAACTGTGAGATAAACTACTTTCCAAAAAAACTCCGAAAAATATAAATTGCTGCGCGGAATTAAACAGTTTCGGAGTCAATTTTCAAGGAAAGGTTTAGCCTCAACATAACTTAGCGCATTATATTTGGTTGTAAAATCCAGACTGAAAAATGCTAAAATAGAGCCTTCCATATGAATCCAAATAGTCGAATTTACATCGCTGGCCATCGGGGGCTTGTAGGGTCTGCTTTGATGAGAGCCCTTTCTGCCCAAGGTTTTAAGAACATAATCACAGCTAGTCGCAGTGAACTTAATCTGCTCGATCAAGATGCTGTAAATCAATTCTTTAAAAACCAAAAGATCGACTACACGATTGTAGCTGCAGCTAAAGTTGGAGGAATTATTGCAAATAGCTCATTTCCAGCCGATTTTTTGTATGAAAACCTAACTATCGCAACGAATGTCATTCACGCAGCCTACAAACACAAAGTTAAGAAACTTCTCTACTTGGGGAGTAGCTGTATTTACCCAAAAGCCTGCCCCCAACCCATCAAAGAAGAATATTTACTCTCGGGTCCCCTCGAGCCCACCAACGAAGCTTATGCGATTGCAAAAATTGCTGGATTAAAGCTCTGCGAATTCTATCGCTCTCAGTATGGGCAAAATTTCATAGCTGCTATGCCAACTAATCTCTACGGCCCCTTCGATAACTTTCACCCGCAAAATAGCCATGTTTTGCCCGCTCTAATTAGAAGGTTCCACGAAGCCAAAATGGTGGGAGCCGAATCGGTCGTAGTGTGGGGAAGTGGTAAACCTGTCAGAGAACTTCTCTACTCGGAGGATCTAGCAAACGCCCTCATTATCCTGATGCAAAAATACAACTCAGATGAAGTGATTAATGTAGGCACTGGACAAGGGCTTACGATTGCAGAGATCGCCTACCAAGTTAAAGAAGTGGTTGGCTTTGAGGGAAGTGTTGTTTTCGACAAAAGTAAACCAGACGGCACTCCCAAAAAGGTTCTAAATATTGATAAAATATCGCGACTAGGATGGAAACCGACCGTTCCTCTTAAAGAGGGTATCTCTCGAGCCTACCAGTGGGCCGTAGAAACCGATGTTCTAACTCCCGCGGAAAACAAATTAAAAGTGGCCAGTTTAGGTTGACCTTACAGTTTCCCCATTTTATTTTTGAGCGCAGCTAAATGATTGACCCCCTCGGGGAAAGGGCTCTTATGTGTGGAATTATTGGATACAATGGCAGCGAAGATCCTAAAGGAATCCTTCTAGATGGTCTGAAAAAATTAGAATACCGAGGATATGATTCAGCTGGAATTGCGATCCAAGAAAAAGATCAGGTAGTAGTCTTTCGTTCCGAAGGAAAAATTAACAAACTAGAATCTAAGCTGTCCTCAAAACACTTCGCTGGCTCTTTGGGTATTGGCCACACTCGCTGGGCGACTCACGGAGCCCCCACAGAAAACAATGCTCATCCCCACCAGGCTGGAACTATCACTTTAGTTCACAATGGAATTATCGAAAATTATTTAGATCATAAATTAAACTTAGAAAAATCTGAGAATACTTTTAAAAGTGACACCGACACTGAAGTTTTAGCACACTTAATCAATCAAGCGGCAGCCTCGGGCCTCTCATTGAAAGAGGCTTGTTTGTCTATTATTCCGAAACTCAAAGGCTCTTATGCTTTTGTAGCATTAAACGATCGCCAACCCGACCAAATGATCGGAGTCGCCAACGGAGCCCCTTTGATTGTTGGGATCGGCAAAGGCGAAACCTACTTAACTTCGGACGTACAAGCCATCCTTAATCGCACCAATAAAGTGATTTATTTAAAAGACGGCCAAATCGCTGTTTGCAAAAAAGATGGAGTGGAGATTTACAACACTAAAGGCATTCAAATAAAACCTGAAATTAAAACTCTGCACTGGACAGCAGACCAAATGGAAAAAGCGGGTTACCGCCATTACATGCTAAAGGAAATTCACGAGCAGTCTCAAGCAATTGCAAATACCATCAGTGGTAATATTGACCCCGTAACAGAAACCATTCGTATCGCTGAATTAAAAAAATTACAAAACACTTTAAAAAATGTAAGCCGAATTTCTATCGTAGCTTGTGGAACTGCCCGACATGCAGGATTAGTGGGAAAATATTATTTTGAAAAATTGGCCAGAGTTTCAACGGACGTCGATTTTGGCTCTGAATTTCGATATCGCGAGCCAGTGCTTGAAAAAAACTCGCTAACATTGCTCATATCTCAATCAGGAGAAACCGCTGACACTTTAGCAGGATTGCGGGAATCGAAAGCTCAGGGAGTTCCAACTCTTTCGATCTGCAATGTTCGGGAAAGTACATTAGCTCGGGAATCAGATGTCGTGCTTTATACTAATGCTGGTCCCGAAATCGGAGTGGCTTCAACGAAAGCTTTTACAACCCAACTTACTTTTTTATACATGTTGGCTGTCGAGTTAGGTCAGATACGGGGCATTCTCTCTAAGGAATATGCCAAAGAACTATCGAACGATCTCATGCATTTGCCCCTACTTGTCGATAACACACTCAAACTTGAAGGTGAAATCGAAAAGATTGCGCAAAGCTTTCAGGACAATCCTTTCTTCTTTTACATGGGTAGAGACAACCAGTACCCGATCGCTCTTGAGGGGGCTCTTAAACTCAAGGAGATTAGCTATGCGCATGCAGAGGGCTACCCTGCAGGTGAACTTAAACACGGCCCCATCGCTTTGATCGACAAGCAAGCTGCCGTTATTGTTTTAGCGACTCAAAATTCAGCTCCAAAAACTCTGAAAGTTTCAGTCAACGAAACCCTCATGGGAGAGAAAATTTTAAGTAATCTTCAGCAAGTAAAAGCTCGGGGGGGTCAGATTTTTACGGTGGGTACGGAAGGTGATCACGAATTTACAAAAGAATCGAAATACTTCATTGGATTGCCGAAGACTTCTTGGGCGCTCAATCCCATTTTGTCGACGATACCTTTACAATTATTAGCCTATCACATCGCTTCTCTTCGAGGGACTGATGTAGACAAACCTAGAAACTTAGCTAAAAGCGTAACGGTAGAGTAACTTATTTTAGGCTGCCGATTCTAGAGGCTTCTCAGCATTGTAAAGAGATAGCATTTCTGGAGTAGCTCCTGAAGCTACAACTTTTCCATTGCGTAAGTAAACACAGCGACCACAGAGAGTTCTTATCGCTTTTTCATCATGACTAACAAAAATAATCGTTCGGCCACTATCAGCGACAGATCTCATTTTTTCGATGCACTTTGCTTGAAACTTCGCATCTCCCACCGCGAGAACTTCATCAACAAATAAAACAGGTTGATCAAGATGGGCAGCTACTGAAAATGCAAGTCGGACATACATTCCAGAGGAGTAATGTTTAATGGGAGTATCAATAAACTTTTCAACTTCAGAAAAATGAACAATAGCATCTAGTTTTTTTTCAATCTCTCGACGTCTCATTCCTAAAATAGCCCCATTGAGAAAGATGTTTTCTCGCCCTGAAAGCTCAGCATGAAAGCCGGTTCCAACTTCGAGCAAAGCCGAAGAACGTCCCCTAATGACCGCTCTTCCCTCAGTGGGAAAAGTAATCCTAGATAGAATTTTTAAGAGAGTTGATTTTCCACATCCATTTCTACCAATCAACCCGACAATTTCGCCAGGATCCACAGTAAACGATACATCCTTTAACGCCCATAAAACTTTTTTGGGGTCTTCATCTGTACCCAAACTTTTAAGAAACTCCAAAACCCCTTTTTCACGCACATTTTTAGAACACGTATTGAGTAGTTCCCGAAGTGAATTATTTCCGATCATGCCCAGTCGATATTTCTTGGATATATTTTGAATTTCTATAATTGGTTTCATATTTTAAATCACATCCACAAATTCTCTTTCGATTCGAGTAAACAACAAAACCCCAACTAAAACGGTACCCACTGCTATCGCAAACGCCGACAAAAAATAGATTGGATCCAGTGAAGGTGTGCCCAAAAAGGCAGACCGAAACTGATCAATAGCTGGTATAAGCGGATTTAAGAAAACAACCCAACGATACTTTTCAGGAATCTTCGTCACTGGATAAACGATCGGAGTTCCATAAAACCAAAGCTGAATAAAAAAGTTCATCACATGATGTAGATCACGATATTTGACAGTTATAGCCGCAAAACCCAGCCCCATTCCAAGACTAAGAAGCGCCGTGATTCCTAAACAGACCGGTGTTAAGAAAATTATTTTTAAAAAATTGGGGTGGATAACTTCCCCGGCTCCAGTGAAGAATTTGTAGTATGCGAGAAGAGCAAGAAACACAGAAAACTGAATAAAAAATATGATAGCTTTCGAAAAAACTACCGAAAGTGGCATGACGAGCCTTGGAAAATAGACTTTTCTTAAAATGTAAGCGCTAGATACCAAAATATCGGAAGTCTGAACAAAAGCTGTCGAAAAGTATCCCCAAGTAGCTAGCCCACTTAAATAAAATAGAACATGAGGCACCCCATCAGTGGATAGGCCTCCTAATCTTGCAAAGATAACAGTCAAAACACCTGACATTATCAGTGGCTGTAAAACATTCCAAAGGGGTCCTAAGAGAGTTTGTCTGTAACGGGCTATAAATTCTTTCTGTACAAACAAGTAAATGAGATCTCGAAACTGCCACAGCTCAACCCAATCCACTTTAAACCATTTTCGGTTGGCATCGATCACAGTCGTGGAATTCAAGCGACTTGCATAAACTTTTTTAAGATAAGCTCGCATGAGTGATTTCGTTTTTTTATTTTAGAAAAATGAGAAGAATAGTTAATTATCCTACATTTACTGCATTTCTTTAAGCTCGTTTTTTGGAATGTAACGCAGGGGGGTTATTTAAGGGTGAATTCTTGTAACAGCAGAAAGACCTCCCGCCTTGCCGCCCAGCACAATTTTGTAACCATCTCTGATAAGCCGCTTTGCTTCTGATATGAGTGGGTAGAACGAAATAAGGTTTGAATTACTGTTATTTGGATTCCCAAAAGTGCCATTGGGTTGATACCTGCGAATCAGCATTTGATTCGAAGAAGCGGAAGCTATCAATATATTATCAACCCCACCTGAGGGCTCGATCGCAATATCGAATCCTTCACTAGCAACGGCGTCTTGGACTAGTCCATTGCTTCCAAATGTCAGATCGACAGTTAAATTGCTATTTAAACGAGTGATTGCCAGAAACAGGTTAGATATTCCACCTACGATTAAGGCATTTCCAAAACTGTCAAAAGCGATTGCGTTTGCCGTTCCAACCGCTCCGGAAAATAGCTGTGTTGGTATGGGTAGGGATGAACTTAAACTTAGGGGATTAAATCTCATCACCGACATTTTTGAATCGCTTGAACCCACTACCCAAATTTGATCTGAACTATCTTTGGCTGTTTTCTTTGCGATGTTAATTCCTGAAGCTGGAGATACGTAATTGGAAGTGCAAGTAGGGGAACCTGTTGACGTGTCGGTAACTAAGCAATCACACACACCATCAGATTTATTACAAATCTGAACTTCAAAACGATTCCCAATGATCGCTACCTTACTTGGGGACACAGACTCGATACCAATGGCGGAGTCTGTTGAAGTTCCAGTATCAGCATTCCAAACTACGGGTGTTGAGTTCAATAAAACCTTGCCGTAAAGCCAATTACGATTTCCATCGGCTGCCGAAACTGCGTGACCCGCGAAGTAGATATCATTGCCCTCAACGAGGATAGAATGAATGCTTGATTGGGAAAAAGAAGAGTTTGAATCAGAATACAAAACTGTTGGGGTACCAGTGCTTGAAAGCTTTTTCAGATAAGCTCTTCCTCCTGATTGTCCACCTATCACATAACCATCCATATACTTTGCGAGAGCAAGCACTTCTCCGTTTGCACCATCTGTCCACTTACCATTCGAGTTGAATGTTTGATCGAATACGATCCTATGTATGGGGATCAAACCCGAAGTGACACTGAGGTCACCCGTGCCAACTGTAAATCGAGCCTCTCCAGACACATCTAAAGAGTTTATTTTAAAGAAAAAGCTAGTTCTTGGCTGAGAAGTTGAAATTTTTATTGGTTGTAGGTTTGTACAACTGTTATCTGTAAAGAACGAACCCTGGACCGTACTGCTGAGATTAGTAATGGGTTTATCTATTTCAGTGAAAGGGTTGTTTAGATTATCTTTGGAAACTATCGTAAAGGGTCCCGCACAATCGAAAACTTTCAAATTGGCGGGATTAATCTCAAAGACTAACTGGGTTGCCAATCGAACAACTCTTATTCCACGAGCTGAAGAAGTTAAATCTAATGGGACTAAAGTAGATGCGGCAGATATTGTAGTGTCTCCCGTAGCAGTCGTGCTGGGCTTAAAGTAGAAAACTTTTGAGGTTTGGCCAGCCAGCAGGGATAAAACGGGAGCACTATTCGAGCAAATAGAATCTGTAAAAAAGCCACCGGGTATAACATCTGAAGCCAAAGAAATACTCCGAGGACTTTCGTTGAAATCTAGATTCAATGCATCTTTCACTTTTAAAGTGATAGCTCCGCTGCAGACTCCCACGTTCACCGATGGGGGGCCACTCTCAATGACAATCTGGGTGGCTTTTCGATCAACTGTCATAGTAGCAGTTGCTCTCTTCAGTCCACTCAATAGAGTTGTTTCTGCAGAGAAAGTAGATCGTCCCACAGCTGTAGATGTTGGTTTAAAGGACAGAACGGCGGAGGAACCACTTCCAATTAGATACGAAAAACCATTGGCACTCGAAGAGCCAATAGCACTTCCTGAACAATTTGGACCGCTGTAAAAATCTCCTGGAAATGTAGTGTTTAGAGTAATGACCCTATTGCTCGCCTCATTGAATTCCCGACCCTGTTTGTCTTTTAAAACAACTTTAAAGCCACCACTGCAAGTCCCGACATTCACACTTTGTGGAACATTTTCAAATTCGATTTGGGTGGTTTCACGGGTGAAGGTTGTTGCAACCCCTGCCGAATCCACCTTACCGTAAGTTTTTTCAAGGTCTAGATCGTTCCACAAAAAACTCGCTGTTAGCGTTGAATTCAATCGGATTCCTGAGAAATTAGATGGAACCTTTAAATAGACAAATCCAGTGGTGTGCTGGCCCATCGGTAGTTGAATATTGGCAAGGATTGTGCTGCAGGAGGAATCTGAATAAAAAGTAGGATTGCCAAGACTGCTTGTGATGGCCAAATACGAGGGGTCGGTCGAGCTAAGTGGAAAGTCTTTCGGAATGGGCTGCCCTAAAAAATCAAGCGCTGTCATCGTAAAACCCGTGCTGCATTCGCCTGCATGAGTGAGTGAAGGTGAATTATTTATTCTCAAACTCGTCGCAACCCTCAACACGCTAACCGAAGCACCCACTGATGAAAATAAATTGTTAACGGCAAATATACTTCGATTTCCAACGGCTTTGGGCTTGTAGTAAACAATTTTGTAACTCTCCCCTTTCTTGAGTGTCACTTTTATTATTTGGGTCCCTGTGCAACTTGATGATAAATAAAACTCGTCGGCAGAGTTTCCCGAAGACAAGTCAACTGAGACATCGCTCAACAGCGCTACTTCTGAGGACTTTAAATTGGCCACCGAGATCTGCATGGGCTCGCAACGGCCCAGTCGCACCTGTTTTTGTGCTGGGAACTTTTGATTAAGCCTCAGGCTATCGAACGAAACTGCTAAACGACTTGGAACTAAAAGCGGATTTGTGGAAAAATTAAAAGCCTCTTTGATTGGCGCTTTTTCATTTTCAACCGACATAAAACCGAACTGACAACCTGAAAGTACAAAGCTTAAAGTTCCAATCAAAAAAGAACGAAGACACAATTTAAACGGATTAAACATTTCCAATCTCAAACCCGAATCCCGATACAATTTAAAATCAAAAGGTCCAATAAATGTGCCAAATCCTGCGACAACCGACTCAAGTTTTGACAGTTGAATAAGTTTTTGTCGAAATCGGTATTTTTTTTTATAAATAAATACGGGGAGATAGTAAGAACTGAGAACGAGTAGGAATTATGTAAAAAATTTCACAATTTAATCAATATGAAAAACGTCTAGAATTTGGTCGGCTAAACAATCAACTTTAGGCAAACACTTAAATTTTATCAACTTTCACTGTCTTAATTTTTGACATCTGGAGTACTTCGATAATAGATGGAAAATAGAACAAAACTTTCAGTACTTTATTATCAGTTTTTTATTTTTGCTGTATTAAAAATTGACACCGATATCAAAAACAATAATGGGTTTAAACCCAACGCCTTTTAAAGTGAGTCCGGAGAATTCAGGGTCGTTAAGATACTGTAAGCCAGCAGCTCCACCAAACACTAAGCCAAAATCGGTTTTTATTTTATAGCCACCTACAATTAATGCATGTAGCGAAGTTGCTTGCTGCTCTAAGGTTCCACTCGATGTTGTCATAAATGAAAGACCTGCAGCTCCCTGAGCAAAAAAGTCTTTAAAAAACTTTTGTGGAAAATAGGCTGCGGTGAGCATGACTGAAATCGAAGAGAGTTTTTTCGAAGATGTCGTAATATTTAAATAGCTTGGCATGACACCCACAGCGAATTCAGGGTCGATAATGCGTTGAAAATGAAGATAGGGGTAAAAAATTCCGGGCCCCAAACTCCCACCTACTGAAAGCAAATGGAAAGATGAAGAATCGCTCAAGGGATTGTTTTGAAAATTCTCGGGTTGTATCAATTCAGCAGGTTTTTGATACTTCACGTCCGAGATCACTTTGTCTCCTCTAGCTATTTGCGAGCTTCCGGTCTTTAGTTTCACAATCGAAAAGTTTTCTTTTGTCTTAACGACAACCCCACAGTCGATCTCTTTGTTGTTTTGTAATACGCATACTCGATCCTGCACCTGCCAACGTCGAGTAATGTCGTGAGAAATAGCAACCATTCTCAAGTTGCTACTGACCCGCAAAACCTCGGCCCCCCAAAGAAGATTGGCGAGGGTTAATGTTAGAAACCATAACTTCATAAAAGTTCTCTAATTCCGTTATCGAACATTTAAAGAAGAAAATTTAAATATATTTAATGAATTAACACGATTAGTACTATCGTTGGACTAAGCCTGAACTGGTAAGGATTTCGCCATAGAAAGGAGATCAGAAAAAATGGGGTATTGGTGGCTTCGCTTTGCATTAAGCAAATCTTGTTGAGTTTTTCTCCCTTTGCCGCTTAGCACCAAACACCCTTGAGCTCCGATATTATCGGCAAGCTCTAGGTCGGAAAGTTTATCTCCTACCGTGAAACTCTCTGACCATAAAATCGGTTGGCCATTGAAAGTTTTGGGAATGAGCTCAATTTGAGGCTTTCTGCAAAAACATCGATCGTCAGGATGGTGTAAGCAATAGCCAAACCCCTCAACTTCAACTTGTGCAGCTTTTATGAGTTGGCAAAATTTTTCATGAACACTTTTAAATTCCTCATCGGAAATAATTCCTCTGCCCACTCCCGACTGATTACTGATCACAAAAATCAGATAACCTTTTTCCCTCATGAGCTTTAACCCTTCAACGGCATGGGGAATCAAAACAATCTGATTGGGGTCTTTGGGGTAATGAACATCTTCAATAATAGTCCCGTCTCGATCTAAAAAAACGGCTACTTGTTTAGTGGTCATAAAAGATGAGAGAAATGTTCGACTTCATTTGAGGCTTGGGCGATTTTTTGGCATCCAACCATTAAAGACTCTAAATGTTGTAAAGGCCAAGCGTTGGCAGCATCAGAAAGCGCTTTTGAGGGGTTGGGATGTGTCTCTGCAAAGAAACCTCTCACCCCAACTGCAGCCCCCGCTCGTGCAATGTAAGGAATCGCATCTCGCATTCCCGAAGTGGCTTCTCCGAGCCCACCGGGTAGTTGAACGGCATGAGTAATATCTAATATCAAAGAGGCTCCACTTTTCTCCATTTCTGAGAATCCTGCAAAATCAACGACCAGTCTCTGATAACCAAAAGAAACCCCTCGCTCCGTGATCCAAAAAGCTGAAGCTTTAAACTCTTCAAGTTTATTTACGATCTGTTTCACGTTCGAAGGGCTTAAAAATTGACCCTTTTTTACATTCACGGCTTTACCTGTTCTACAGGCGGCTTCGAGCAGATCTGTTTGCCGGCAAAGAAAAGCCGGAATCTGTAAAATGTCGGCCACTTCGCTCACCGGTATCGCTTGAGAAGTTTCGTGAATGTCAGTCACAATAGGCAGTGAAAACTCGCTTTTGACCCATTGGAGCTCTTTCAAACCCTCTTGTAAACCAAGCCCTCTAAAGCTTTTGTGAGAAGTTCGATTCGCTTTATCGAAAGAGGCTTTAAACACCACAGGGATATTATGTTTTTCAGAAATTCGCTTAACCTGTTCCGCGATTGTTCGCAACACATCGCGATTTTCGATCACACAAGGCCCCACTAACCAAAAGGGATTTTTTTTACCCCCATTTTCCAGCCTATTCTTTAAATCTAGCATGGACTTCACCCTACCTCGGCTCTTAATTTCAATCAAGGGGCACAAGACGTGATGACGGATTTTAAGAACCTGTGATAAAAAAAGAGGAAGAAAGGGTCTGGTTTAACTTAAAAAACCTCCAGGCAAGACATGGCCAATTCAGAACGGTTAGAGCTATTTAACTTAGAAGAGCGAGCAAGACCCGTTCTTAAGTGGGCAGGGGGAAAATCTCAACTCTTAAGCCAGCTCATACCCCACTTCCCGGGAAGATTTAATCGTTACATCGAGCCTTTTTTAGGGGCTGGGGCCATCTATTTTTCTTTGAATCCTCAATGCCCTGCTATTGTGAATGATGCCAACCCCGAACTTTATGAACTCTATTTGGTTCTTCGTGATGAGCCCCGTCAACTCACAAAACTCCTAGATAAATACTTCAAACTTTACTCTGAAGATTTTTATTATGAACTTCGAGCCTCTCGACCTCGGACACCCGTTTCGAGAGCAGCAAGATTCATTTTTCTTAACAAAACGGGTTTTAATGGTCTGTACCGGCTCAACTCTAAAGGTCTTTTCAATGTTCCTTTCGGCAAGAGAAAGCTCTGTCCTCTTCTCTACGAGCCTGAAAACTTAAAAAAAGTTTCTGAAAGGCTCAAAAAAAGCCAAATTAAAAATCTGGATTTTGAAAAAGTGATTCGCATGTCTAAAAAGGGAGATTTTGTTTACTGTGATCCGCCTTACTCGCCTTTGTCTCGAACGGCTTCTTTTAATTCTTACACCGCTTCTGGCTTTTCCCATGGAGAGCAAATTCGACTTAAAAATGCCTGTCAGGAAGCTGCAGATCGTGGAGCGGTCGTTGCTATTTCCAATTCCTCGGCTCCATTAATTTTAGATCTTTACCAAGATTGGAATGTTCATTTCATCAAAGCCAGAAGAAGTATCAATTCAAAAAGTCATTTGAGAGGCCCTATTCACGAAGTGCTCGCTCTTCCCTAATGGGCTAGACGGCCATCTGCTAAAACAATGACTCGGTCTGCAAATTTTAAAACCCTTGGATCATGGGACGAAAAGATAAAAGTCGTTCCTTGTTTGTCGTTAAGCTCGCGAAAAAGTAAAAGGAGCTTCTCTGCCGTGACCGCGTCTAAATTTGCTGTGGGTTCATCGGCAAAAATGATTCGCGGCTCAGTCACCAAAGCTCTTGCAACGGCAACTCGTTGCTGCTGGCCCCCTGAGAGTGCACTAGGCATTCTATCTTCTAAACCAGCAAGCCCCACCTCCTCAATACACCGCTTGGCCTTCTCAATTCGTTCATAAAAACGAACTCCCTTCAAAGCGAGTGGATACTCAACATTCTCTAAAACGGTCAGAACGGGAAACAAATTGTAAGATTGAAAAATAAACCCAACATCGTTTCGCCTTAGATTCAAAAGCTCTTGAGGCAATAGGTTTTGAAGCGATCTATCTAGCAATCTAACTTCACCATCACAAAACTCATCAAGACCCGCAGCAATATTGAGTGCCGTTGTTTTTCCAGAACCTGATGGTCCGGCCAAAGCCACAATTTCACCCTGCTTTACAGAAAAACTCAAATCGTGAATGCCAGACTTCTCTTGGTTGTAGACCTTACTTACTTCCCGAAATTCTAGGATATTCATTAGTGACTCCTTAGTGCTTTCATAGGGGTTAATCGACTCGCTTGTCGGGCCGGAAAATAGGATACCGCTAAGGCAAGAATAACTATCACTGTCGTTACCACCAAACTGTTAGAGATTCTCGCAACCGGATAACTTACCGTCTGTACTACGGCTCCTTGGATTACAAAATCTTTAGAAGTGAGCCATCGAAGATCAAAGCCGACTTGATTAAAAAAAGCCGTCACTAAAACTCCAAACAGGTTTCCCAAAAAAACTCCCACACCGGTCAACAGAAGAGTTTCTACGATGACCATTCGAATCACTTCTTCCTTAGCAGTACCGATGGCCAACATCACTCCAAACTCTTTGGTTCGCTCCATCAAACTCATCAAAATAGAGTTTGCTATGCCTAGAGCGGCAACTCCTAAAATTAAAAACATCAACATTCTATTTACAGCTCGGTCGAGTTCGATCATAGCAACTACGGGTCGTTGCAACTCTTTCCATGATAGCATCTGAACTTCAGCTTCTTTCGTGGATAGAGCATCAAAAGATTGTCGAAAAAGACTTAATTCATCTTCCTCTTTGAGCGTTACAGCCACTTGATGCGAGCTTTGGAGAGGCAAACTCAAAATAGCTCGGGCTTCACTTAAGCGGATGAAAGCCAGAGATTTATCGGCATCTGAGCCAGTGTCGAATATACCCGAAACCCAAAAAAGTTCGTTACCCACAGAGCCATCGACTCCTTGAGTAAGAACAACTATTTTGGATCCAATTTCAGCGTTCAAAGTCTCAGCCGCTTTAACTCCGAGAACAATCGATTTATCTTTTCCATCATCGAAAAAAGAGCCCCTAATGAGCTTGCGAGCGAAATCGGTGACCTTAGCCTCACTTGCAGGTTCAACTCCCATTACCATGACATTAGTAGAGCCTCTCGCAGACGAGGCAAGCCCAGAAAAGACAACTCTTTCTGATATCGCGAGCGTATTTTTCTGACTGTTGAGCCATTGAATTAGTGGAGCGCTATTTTTTATATACAACTGTGTTGCGCTATTTTTTTCAAAGTTCTTGATCGCAACTGCAACATGCCCACTGTGGTACCGAATGACGTTGTGAATCACTTGCTCATGGAAAGAGTCGTAGTAGTTTCTTAAAAAAACAAGTGCCATCACACCCAAGCCAATCGCATTGACAGTGATTAATGTACGACGTCGATTGCGCCAGATATTTTTCCAGCACAGTCTTAAAAAATAAAAATTCATCTTCTTTCCTTTTTTAAGGATTGGCCTTGTTGATCGATTCCATCGACCAACCGTTTGAATCGTTAAGACCATTTTGGGAATTGTTTCTTAGGGTCTCTTTTTCAAACCACTTCGCAGGAATTTTGCGATCAAAAAGAATCTTTTCGTAAGTGACAGTAGTTTCATCTTTGGGGGAATCGACATTTCTAATCCTCAATTGAGTGGGGATGATTCTGTCGTCCATTTTTTTAAAACCTGACAATTGTAGAGTTCTTACAAGTTTTCCTTTTTCATCAAAGTATTCTTCTTTGACTGGTAACGAATCCGAAACTCGAGCCCAATATTTTATTTTGCTCCAAACCACAGGAGCATCAGGCTTTGGAAGGCACTCAATCAAATAGACTTTCTCTTTCCCAAGTTTTTCAGTACCCAAAAGCTGGTGAGTGTAATCGGTAGAAAGAGAGCTCAGCTTCATCAAATCATCATTGGTGAAATCACTGCCCATCCAAGATTGCAACATTACGGATGTGGGTACGCGAACTGTTTGGTCAGTTTTGGGGAAAAAATTCCACATTTGATTATCCACTCTAAGAGAAGCAACTCCTGTTTCTTTAGCGGGGGTCAAAATCACAACAAGAGACTTTTCTTTACCTTGAGTCCAAGATCTCAATTTGAGTTCTCGTTGATAAGCCTCGTGGTTAATGTTCATTGTCATCGTCATTTGGGTAGAAATACCTCGCATTTGGCTTTCCCCTTTTTCCACGACCGCAGTTGGATTAACAGAAGCCACCCCCCAAGGAGTTACTGCCAACATCCAAAGAATTAAAAAAACTTTCATTCCTCTTCCCCCCTTTTTGAGCTGTGTTTAGGGGACGGTGCCTTTCTAAGTGTTGTGACACTAATAAAAGTGAAAAAGAGGTAAATAGCTGTTTTTATAATGATTTAATTTGTATTTTTAAGGCGTTTTAGGCCAAAAATTGGAGGGCTTACCACAGATTTTATGCATTGCATTAATTTTCACGATTTGTTAGAACTTGGGCAACTTTTCAGGGGGTGGCATGGTTGCTTTTCGGGCTCTAAGTCTAGGGTTACTAACGTGCTTCCTTTGGGTTAAACCGAGTCTAGCCCAACAAACACTCTACTCGAATCTTCCCATCCCTCAAACATGCGAAACTGACTATCAACAAGGGAGAATGTTTCTAGCTCAACTGCTCAAAGAGGGTTTTGACCTTGGAAACAGAAACGTCACCGTTTCAACTCTGGATAAGGAATTGTCACGTTATTCAGAAGATGATGAATGTAGGTTTTATTTCTCAGTCGGAATGTTTGATACTCAAGGGCTGGTACAGCAGCAAACGACTCTGGAATATTTTCTAGAGCTCCAAATAGCTGAAGCTCAAAACAACCCCAATCAACTCAAAGGAATTGAAACCCTCTACCAAGAACGTTTCAAAAAACTGGGACTAACCGCCTCTTTAACTGAAACTCTCAAAAACAATATTGCGCTAAGAACTCAATCGCTAGAAAAACTGACCACTCAATTAAACTCTCTTGCGGAAGAAAAAAACGAGGCCATTTTCTTAGGCCGATTTGTATTTTTAGGATCCCCTTTTGGAGTCATGACTCTTTATGATTATGTCTTTGAAGCCGACGGAACAATCAAAAAAGGAGCTAATGCTCAGGAACTCATTACCGAAGGATCTTATCCCAAAACTGCAAAAGCGACTTTTGAGAGAGCGACTGATGTGGCTAAACAATACCTCGATTGGCACCCAAGCCTATTTTTCGGTGAGGACTCCCTGTGGAGAGGTGCTTGGTGGCGATACTTCGGCTCGACTTATGAAAAGTCTTTGAGAGAAGTAAAAAACGAAGGTTATCTCAACCTGTTTTTACAACACATCTCTCTAGCTAGAAAATTACGAGTCGACACTCAAGACTACAGAAAAATATATCAGCTCATGCTGAATAAAGACCGTTCGACTCTCAATCGTGAGATTGGCACTTACGACAAAATGTATCGTTATCGTTGGGCACCTTTACTGGTTCCCGTTGGAATGTACGCGGGCTCTGCAATGCTCGTAAAAAGCACTTGGTTTCTAGCTCTGCCAGCTAATGCCTCTTCCTTCTCTTTCGTGGGTGGAGGTCTAGCCACTGCTGCCAATGCCTCCGCAGCAGTAAGTTTGTTAACTATTTCAACTTATTCAGGCCTCGGCCTGCGAGCAGCATACTTAGACTATCGCGACCGCAAATCTCAAGGATTGCCTTTTTCAATGGCAGAAACTTTAGACCATGTCTTTAGCGCCACTTACCAATCATTTGCACTAGCGGCCATCACTCCAGTGATTGTGGGAAGTTCTGTTTATAGCGCCCATGAAGCTTTAGTCGCAGCAAAGAGCCTTTTAAGCAGTGCAATCTCTGCTGGTGAAACTATTCAAACTTTAGGTTTTCAAGGATCTGTTGAAGCTGCAAAAAGTTATCTTTTCCAAGTCCCTGGAAAGCTGGTAGCCCTTCCCCAATTTGTGGCTCAAAAGTGGCTAGAGTCTTGGTACAAAAATCCCAAAATATTAATTAGCAATTATGGCGCCGATATTTTAATGACTCTTCTTTTTGATTGCGGATATCGACAAGTAAATCTCGAAGGAAAAGATGTTTGTGTCTGGAGAGATGAACAAGGAACTCATTTAAATTCACAATTTCTCTACTCAATCACTTCTACTGTGATTGTCGGGGGCATTTCTAAACCTGTTACTTTAATACCCTCATTCGGTTTACGTTGGGTAACTTACCGTGGAGTCACTTTACTGAGTGGGGTCGTGAGCCAACTCCTTGTGAGCGGCAAATTGGATAGCCGAAGGCTCGTGTTCGATCAGTTTTATGGGGCTGGCCCCTCAACAATTAAGGGCGAGTTTGAGCGTTACATCCGGATGAGTGATTGGGTCCAAAGTAAAACAATGGCCCAGCAGACTATTCTCATTATTGCGCTGAGAGCCCTAGTGCTTTCGCCTATTGAATCCCCCATCAAAATCTACTTCTTAGACAGGTTTGTGAAGGGGCAGCTAAAGCCCATTCAAGAGCTTAAAGAGCTTATGAAGGATGTAGCTTATTTGAGTATCGATGATTTTGCCGACTCAGATATTGAGGAAGCGATTCGGGCTGTAGGCCAAGAAATTGGGCGTTAATAATCCTCAACTTCGATCAACTCTTCGTCTTCACGCAAACGGTAGACTAGAGCAGTTTCAATGGTCTTTGGTTTAAATGCTTTTTTCAACTCGTTGTAAACCAAATCAGGGTCGAAATCTTTACAGCTGTAGCAGTCAAAAGTGAAAAAAGGTTTAAAAATTCTTCGCTGAATTCCACGAGGCTTTGGTTTTCCATCTTTCTGCCCCTTTGGAAAAGTATGAATACTAATGTGGCTAGTCGCGATAATCGCAGTGCCGGTGATTCCGATATCTGGATGATCTTCGGGTCTTACCTTGTAAACAATGGGTAAACCCATTCGCTGCATTCCGATCTTATCAGGGAGAGTTTTCAAGAATGAATAAACAACATCAAAAGACATGAGCGACTTCTTGTCGCAATCAAAACCGGAACACATTAAATGAGGCCAACCACGGTAATTTTGATCCATTCTTGTTCTCCTTTAAAAACCAGACTATGTCCGGATTTCAACGACTCAATGTTCTACTTTTTACTCTCTTATTTAAAATTTGCAATTAACAATATGCATTTAAGAAACTTTTTTTTACTATTTCTTTGAACAATGCAAACGCTCTTTTCGAAATCTTCAGACATACTCTATTTCAACTCTGCCAATTTATCTCTATGCCCCAACCCAATCTTAAATGCCATAGACACCTATCGCCGACAATTTGAGATAAATCCGACCCAAAGCTTAAAAGATTCGTGGCGAAACTTATGGGGTGCGCAGGAAAAATTGGCTCACTTTCTAGGAGCAACCCCATCAGACCTGATTTTAAGAACTAATGTCACGGATGTCTTAAATGCTTTTATCCTAGGAGTCCCACTAAACCCGGACGAGGAAATTCTTGTGGGAGAGCTGGAATACGGGGCCATTGCCAATATTTGCCGATTTCGCTCGGAAAGAGATAAGTTACCTCTTAGATTTTTAAAAATCCCTCAAAGTCCCCCTGCTTTATCTAAACTAACATCAACTCAATTAGGCGAATCAATCACCTCTCAGTTAACATCAAAAACTCGAATCTTAGTTCTTAGCCATGTTATCGCTGGCTTGGGGCTTAAAATGCCCATTGAGGACGTGGCCGAAGTGACGAGAAAAATGGGGATCTACTTCATCGTGGATGGAGCGTATGCTCCAGGGGCTTTGGAGGTAAATTTCTCAACCCTTCAAAACATAGATTTCTATGGTTGTAGTCTCTACAAGTGGCTCCTCGGCCCCAAAGGAACTGCTTTTGGCTGGGTTCACCCTCAAGTCCAAGAAAAGTTATTACCCTTACAAGCAGGTTGGACGACTTTCGAAAGCCAAGGAGATTTCAATCTGTTTGGGGCTGGAAGCCGCTTTCAACAAAAATTTCAACTTTCTGGCTGTCGAGATTTCTCACCCTTCTTTGCTATCAATGAAACCATCGAATTGTGGCAATCGATGGAGCCCTCGGCCATTCGAAAACACATTTTGAAACTAAACCAACTGTTTCAATCAGAGATAGAAAGACAGTTACATTGGAGGCCTTTGTTACCAAGTGATTCTAGTCTTGTGGGTCCCATGACTGTATTTCGATTGCCCGATAAAATTCAGGCGCAAGCAAGTAACTTATCCAAATATTTTCTGGAAAAGATAAAAGCTCAACTCCACTTCACACAGCTCAACTCGGGCTGGTATGGGGTGTTTTCACCTCATATTTACAATTCCGAAGATGAAGTTCAAGAATTAGTGATGCGCTTAAAAAGTCTCTCACTTTAAGTATAAGACCTATTTGGCTTCAGAATTACCAAACCGCTTTTGAAGGATTTCTTCAAAAGCTTCGACGGGGTAAGCGCCTTTGATAGTCACTCCGGCTATAACAAACCCAGGAGTGCCTTGAATTCCAAACTTCTGAGCCTCTTCTTGATCAGATGCAATGTTTCTTTGAACAACGGGGGACTCCATGTCTTTTTTTACTTTATCTAAATTAGCACCCACTTTTTTAACCATTTCATCTAGAAAGGCCTCTCCGCCGGCAATTCGCTCCTGATTTTTAAAAACTTCATCATGAAATGCATATGCTTTTTTGGGACTCTGTAAAGCAATCGCTTCAAATCGTTTGGCTGCCGGCATTGCCATAGGGTGAAAAGGAAGGGGAAGGTGCTTAAAAGTGACCACTAGCTTTTTACCGTATTTCTTTTTGAGTTCTTCGACAGTTTCGTAGCCTCTCTTGCAGTAGGGACACTGAAAGTCCGAGTAGACAAACAACTTTATTTTAGCGTTCCGGTCGCCAAGAACCGCTCTGTCTTTTCCCATTTCAGGCTTTTTGGGATTTTTTATTTCATCTTCTCGCTGAGCTTGTTCAGCTTTAGCCTGCATGTATCGCATAAATTCTTGGTCGTTTTGAGGCATTCCTTCAGCCCGAACAATAGATGAAATCAAAATAAAACTCAGAAAGAAGAATCTCATTAAAAGGCTCCTTTTAAATTGAAGGCTTAGATTATCAAAGAAATATGACCTTGCCTACGATGAGTGATCGTTTTTATAGCTAAATGCGTTATCAGAATGCTATAGCCATAGAAAATACTCATAGGTATAAATTAAGAATGAAAAAAAATACTCTTCTTAGTTTGGTCGTTATTACAACTCTTTCAAAACTATCCTTGGGTAGTGTCTTCACTTACAAATTAGAAGGATATCCTAAAGAGATAAGTAGTTGTTACGCTCAAACAAAAATGATCGGGGAGAAATTCCAAACAGCAACGAAGACTAACGTCATTCACACTGAGTGCACTAAGGAAACTGAAACGGGTTTTGATTTTGTGATCGAATACGAAGCAGCAACCAAACTAGACTTTACCTCGACCGATTACCGTTTCGGTGGGGTTTATCAAAAAGGAAGATACGAAAAAATCGAAGACTGTCAGACTAACCTTCCCAAACAAGCTGAGATCTTTAGAACCGCAACCGGACTTGAGCCTATGTTTAGTTTCTGCACCAATTCTGGTTTATCTTCGGTAAAACCTTGGGAAGTGATCATCACAGCCCCAGGGAAATCCGCAATGCAACCTGAACTCGGTGGATTCATGGTTTTCACCCAGCCACAAAAAGTTACATACTCAGAAATATTCAATGGTCTTGAGACCGCTCTCAAACGCTACGATGCAGTTCTTGCAGACTTAGTATTCAGCAGCAAGTTTCCAATGGGTGAAGCAAGTATTCATTACTTCGCTAAAGACCATTTTAGTTTTAGCTTAGAGCATGTCACCAAAATCCCCAAGATTGAACAATGTGTCGAACAAGTAGAAGAAGCAAAATCATGGTTCAAGGATTCTCAAAATCCTCCATTTGCCATCTATTGCGGAGGACCAGAGTTTGGAGAGTTTGAGGTTAACGTAGGCGTGGTAGAAAGGGCCTCTTTTACGCATCAAAATTCGGTTGAGAAATTTAAAAGTTTTGATGAGTGCCAGCAAAACCGAGCAGAAGTGATTAGCCACTATTCGGGAAGCTCATTACATAAAACACTGGGCGGGCTTTGTTCAAGAGACTCCGAAGATCACAGCTTTCATGTAGTTATCTTCAAACAAGCAAAGTCCTAAAACAGTCACAATAAATTTTCTACTGCTTCAGCTATAGCCATTGCAGAGGTAAGCCCCGGAGATTCTATACCCAAAAGGTGGATAAAGCCCTCGTGGTTCTCCATTAGAAAATCCAGATTTGGAATTTGATCAACAAACAGTTTCGGACGAAGACCTATCAAACCAGGTGACAGATCTCCCAGCGATAAACTGGGTAAATATCTTTGAGCGGCGATTAAAAACTCGGGTTTCAAACTCTCCCAATCACAATCATAAAGTGCGTCCACTTTTTCATAATTGGACTGCGTCAACCAATCCACGTCAGGACCTAACCTAACCATTCCAGCGAGATCTCTTGTCACATGCACGCCTAAACCATCTTTTAATGGTGTTGGATAGACTAAGCTCTTAAAAGCATTTAAAAACTTAGAGCTCAAATTTAAGTACCGTCCGCGGCAGAAGCGGTGCTCATATCGATTTAGATGAAGAGTTTCGTTCGAGATCTGTGCGGCGCCAAGCCCAGCGGCATTAATAACAATCTCTGACTGAATTTTTTCCAAACCTTCCGAGGTCTGCAGCGTAACTTCCCAGCCAATTGAATTTTTCTGAATTTTAGAAAGACGATGACCGTAAGCGAACACTGTATTTTGATGAAGTGACAATTGCTCTAAACGAGACATCATCGAATGTGAATCTACAATGCCAGATTCCGAAAAGAAAAGACCTTCTCGAGCATTGACCATCGGTTCTCTGTTTTTGAGTTCAGTCTGAGAAACATAAGAATTAGGGATGCCAAGCGAATCGCAGTGATTTTTCAATTGCTCGAGATAATCGCTGTCGGAGGATTGGGTTGCTACAACGTACTTACCACACTTCAAAAAAGGGACCTTAAATTGCTCACAAAAGGAATAGAGCAGCTCTCGCCCTCGGATACACCACTCAGTCTTTCTTGAATTTGCCGGATAATATATACCACTATGAACAACTTCACTGTTTCTCGAAGAGGTCTCCTGACCGAACTTCACATTTTTTTCAATAACGACTACTCGATTTCTAGCAGATAACCTGTGAGCCAAAGCTAAACCAACAGCTCCAGCCCCAATCACAATCACTTCTGTTTTCAGGGTTTCTTGATTTGCCATTTTTTAAATTTGGCTCAAAAATTCTTTCAGAGCTGTTTTCCAACTTCCCATACTTTTCTTGCCCAGTTGGGTTAATAATTTTTTATTCGACATCACTCCGTAAATGGGTCGTCTTGCTGGCAAATGAACATCACTACTTTTCTTAGGGGTGAGTTCAGTGGTTAGATTTAGCTCTGCCTTAACAAAAGAAAACACTTCGAACCAATTTGTAAAATCATCATAAGAAAAATGAAACAGTCCCTTGGCATCACTTTCAATAAGCTCAACTACCGTTCGGCTCACATCTCGGGTCCATGTGGGAGCCCCCCATTGATCCTCAAAAGGTGTAAAGATTTTCTTATCTCGAAGAATTGAAAAACGCTCTCGTTGTTTCCCATAAAGCCACTGCAATCTCAAAACTAAGTTGTTGGGATTTTTTAAAACTTCCATTTCCCCCAGTAATTTCGTCTCCCCATAATAATTGGGTTTTGGGGGACAAGGCACATCTTCTTCGGTCAAAGGGCGATGAGCAAGCCCATCAAAAACATAATCGGTGGAAAAATGAATAACCGGTATTTGTAATTTTCTTGCCACAATAGTGAGATTTTGAGGTCCTACCATGTTTAAACGATAAGCTTTCTCCCTCTCAGTTTCAGCTTTATCGACATCAGTATAGGCTGCGGCATTAATGATTCCCGAAAAGGAGTAACGCCCTACAAA
>DDPO01000127.1 GCA_002342225.1 Bdellovibrionaceae bacterium UBA2466
TATTTGTATAAGAAGCAGCCCCCATCGGGCCGGCTCGGAAGAAACACCATGGGAAGATTTTTTTGACGAAGACTCTGGTTTCATCCGTTACTTCGGAGATAACAAGCCAGACATGGGGCCTCCCGAGGAGGCAGATGGAAATAAAGTGCTGCTAGAGCAGCATGTTCTTCATGCTTCCGAGAAGGAGTCGGAACGGAGACGCGCAGTGCCTATTTTGGCATTCCAAGCCGTAAAGACCGACGGCCGGATCAAGGGGAATTTAAAGTTCTGCGGGGTGTGCTTGTTGGAAAAGGTCGAAAGAGTTACTCAGTACGACTCGAGTAGAGAAAAGTATTTCACGAACTATGTTTTTAGCCTTTGCGTGCTCTCACTGTCGAAAGAGGATGAGTGTTTTTATTGGCAATGGATTAATGATCGCCGAGATTCATCAATCTCCTTAGAGAAGGCAAATAAACATGCCCCAAGTGCATGGAGGGTCTGGCTAAGAAAAGGGGCGGAAAAGAAAAGTCAGTATCAAAGAAATGTTTTAAAACGAGATGTTGTCAAAAAGGACGATAGGGTGCTTTCGCGAAACTCCAAAGAGTTTCAGGTGCTGAACAGAATTTACACTTTCTACAAGCACAAGAAGCATAATTTTGAATTTCTTGCAGCCCTCATTATAAGCAGAATTTTCAAGTCACAAGGCCATACGTATTTGCACGGCTGGGTAAGCGAAAAGTCAGGAGATGGTGGCGTTGATTTTGTAGGCAGACTTGATTTGATAGGCGGACTTACACGTGTAAAGGTAATTGTTTTGGGGCAGGCCAAGTGTGAAAAAATGAACAAGGCAACAGGAGGCCTCCACATTGCCCGGACTGTCGCCCGGCTTAAAAGAGGCTGGGTTGGGGCCTACGTGACAACAGGTATTTTTTCAGAGCCTGTTCAAGAAGAGATTCTGGAGGACAAATATCCCCTTCTTCTTGTTGATGGAAAAAAGATTGCTGAAGAGGTGCTGGCTTGGATTTCTGAAAAAGGCCAGGATGTCAAAGATCTCGAGGCCTTTCTCCAGGACGTTGAATCAAGAAAAAGGCAGGAGCGGAAACGCCCTGATGACATTCTGTTTTTTCCTTCAGGTCGCGAATAATCTTTTCGACTTTTTGTGGGTTTCTGAAAGAGCACTCTTTTAATCGAATTACACGCCAACCAAGCTTTCTTAAATTCAAGCCTGTGGCCCTGTCCCGCCTCTTGTTGGCCTCAATTTTTTTTCTCCAGTAATTTCGATTCTGCTTAGGCAATCGGAAACACCTGGGGCATCCGTGCCAAAAACACCCGTCCACAAACACCGCTACCTTCTGCCTCAGGAAAGCGAAGTCCGGCCGACCCGGGATCAGCAAATGCCTTCTCCAACCCCTTATCCCCTCCGCTCGCATCAACCTGGCCAGTCTGACCTCCGTGCTTATGTTGCCCTTGGCCCGGATCCGGGACATCACCCAAGACCGATCGGCCCGTGAAAAACAGTCGGTAGCTATGAAAACTTTTCTTTTAGGGTAGGACCGCAATTGTCCTAGGATTTTCCCTAAATAATCACGTATTGAAAATGAAATCGGTTTTTTATGTGAAAAACAGTAATTTGTTGTCATTTAATAAAGCGCCAAAGATTTGTAGCCTCTTATTAAGAGGCGATTACACTCCTCCTTCAGAGATGAAGGCAAGTATCTGGAAGTCAATAGGAATGGGGGTAACAGAGGTTCCTCTTCCCCCCTCAATTCTTGCCCAGATCAAAAAAGAAATACCCGATGATTTGCACGCGCTAAAATATGTAGTTTTCGATCTCTCCACCAAAAATCAAAAAGGCGCAGCTCAGAACGACCTTGATCAAATACTCTCAATTGCCGATACCGCGAAACAATACAGCCTAAATCAGATTGAATTTAGAAATGCTTGCAGAAATTTCTTAAAACCGAATTCCCCTGAAACCATCCAAGGTTTAACTGAACAAAAAAAACAGGACGTCAAAAAGGGGAAGGTCGCCCCTTTGGCAACGTCCTTTTTGCCTGCCCCAAAACCAGGCTTGATTTTATATCGCCGAGACAGTAGACGCCGTGGCTCTTGTTCAGTGGTGGCTGTCGCGGATGGCGTCGCCTCAGTTAGATGGCATCACAACAATAAAGTCACCAAGATCGCGGTAAAGAACCTCCGCAGTCCGAGGTTATATTCCACAAAAAAGATTTTTTGATGAAAAACGGAAAGCACGAAGAGCCAACTGTTGGAAGCCTCTACGCCGGAATCGGCGGGATTTGTCGCGCTTTTGAAAATGCCGGGGCGAAGCTTCTTTGGGCTAATGAATTCGATCCCCATGCTCAATTAACGTACAAGAGAAACTTTCAACACACACTCCTGACAAAAGATATTTCTTACTACGAAGAACGCTTGGATCAACTTGTTTCGAAAAATGCCCCGCTGGGGGAGCGTATTTTAAGACCTGATATTTTAACGTCTGGTTTCCCGTGCCAGGCCTTCTCAATCGCAGGGCGGCGTCTGGGATTTGAAGATCTCAGAGGACTTCACTTTTTTAAGACCATGAGTTTTCTAGAGAAACTCCAGCCAAGTGCCTACTTATTTGAAAATGTCAAAAATCTACAAAGCCATAACAAAGGCGACACAATCGAAACTATTAAAGATACAATTCACAAGGCCGGTTACTCATACGTTATCAGGGTTTTGAACACGATGATTTTTGGCAATGTCCCCCAAAATAGGGAAAGGGTATTTATTGTCGGTTTTAAGGGCGAAGCTCATTTTAATAATCCGGAACATAATAAAATGGCATCTACGCTTTCGGCGCCGAGAACAGAGGCTTTTTTAAGTCTTTTTCCAAAACCAGTGCCTTTGAAGAAATCTGTTAGGGATTTGTTGCAGGATAAGGTCGATCAGGTTTATTACTATAAAAGGTTTAGTTGTTACAAAACCCTCCAATCTTTTGTAAAAAAGACCCACACTGTTTACCAATGGAGGCGAGTTTACGCCCGAGAAAACAAAAGTAATGTATGTCCAACATTAACAGCAAATATGGGTACGGGGGGCCACAATGTTCCCCTAGTTCTTGACTCAAAGGGAATTCGCAAATTAACACCGAGGGAATGCGCCAGATTTCAGGGCTTTAAGGATCGCGAGTTAATATTTCCAAAAAACATGGCCAAAAGCCACCTTTACAAGCAATTGGGCAATTCCGTAACTGTTCCTGTTGTTGAAAGGCTTGCGCATGCAATTATTCAATCTATTAAAACTTCTTAAGAGTTTTTATGTTTTCAGGCAAAGCTTACAAAAGAACTGTATATAAGGTAAATAAATTAGGAATTGGCAAAACTTTTGAATCTCAATCAAAAGGTTTAAACAGAGCACGAAAAAATGCTTTTTTAAAAAAATCAAGTTCTCGTCTTGAAAGACTTAAAAGAAAAAAGGGCTTTCAGAATAGCTTAATGACTTTTTGGGATGATTTTCATAAATTAAACCCAAGAGCACCAAAAAGAGTAGCAATTGAACTTTTATCAAATAAGCATCAAATTTATAAATATCATCTTGAGAAAGCTCTTAAGAAGTTGTTTTTTATAAGCCTCAACTCTGAGCTCTTTCAGAATTCCAACTATTTAGGTTCTCATTTTTTTGAATGTAATATTTGGGAAAGAATTTTTGTTCCATTTTTCAAGGCTCAGCCTTCTTTATCTGTTATAAAGAATGACTTTAAGAAGATTCTTAGAGGTTCATTTTTTTTAGCTTCGCAGGGTGGCTTTTCTAAGAACGTCCTCGACAATGAATCGGGGGTTCAAGAAGCCAATGCGGGAGATGCAGCGCAGTTTTTATTTTTAGGAAGAGCCATTCTTGCAGGGTTGAATTGCTCAAACGTAGATGTTCGTTCAAGCAAGTATGATGCTATTATTGATCAAAATGGTTGCCTGAAGAGATTGCAAATTAAAGGCCTTGAAGGGGGAAGTGCTTCTTTCTTTACAAGAACTCGCGGCGGACAAGGTGTTGACTCAGATCATGAGCGGAATAGACCGAAAAGAGTTACTAAGCGGGATTGCGATTTTTTTATTGTCGTAAACAAGTCAAATGCTGTTTGCTACAATATACCTATTTCCTTTATTGAAAAACTGCCTGAGCGAAAAGCGCGTTCATGTCCTCTTGTCGAGCTGGAGAGATACAAGGAAGATTGGAGTTTTTAGTTTTTTGCAATTTTTAAAGTCTGCCCGTGCAGGTAGGTGGTATACCAAATTTCCGAATAATAGAATCGTAGATACTAAAACGAGGTCTTTGGTGGGCTTTTTGTTTGTCTCTCACAGTTTGACCTTTGCCTTTGTTCACATTTTGATTTGAGATAAGTTCATTAGGAATAAGGTAGATATCGAATGACCCGTCCCATTTTCCTTGTCGAAAGAAATCAACAAAATAGATATCATCCCATTGGGTTCTCGGTCCGAAACTTGTCAAATCAGGAATTACTGAACATGCCTTAATTTGGACGCGCTTTCTCCTGTCTAAATCATAAACATCAAATGACTGGCTTCCTTTTGTTTGTTTGGTCTTTAAGACTTTAACAAAACCCAAGGTAAGACAAACTGCTGATTCCGATAGTCCATCTGGAATATTCAAGTACCTTGAACCGATCTTTTTTAATTTTTCGGATAGAGCTCTCCATTCATTGTAGATTTCTTTCAAAATTGCCCTGTCGCTCTCATCGAAGACAGCGCAATCGGCCAAAACAAAGCCACTAGTATCAGCTAAATAGATCTTTTTTTGTTCAACCTTCATATCGCTTCCTGAACAGTCTTATACATTAATAATTAACATTTCCCGAAACACAAGATCAGCGGATTAACCGAAAGATTGAAAGATGAATTTTGGCCAATTTACATCCTCCCAGGTTGCCATAGAGGGTAGGACATCCGCGGGGCTAGCCCCTGCTTGGTGGAAAGGGGCAGGTTTAAGTGGAAGTAGGTCTGGAGCGTCTGGCCGTCTCAGAATCCCGCCTCGCCCCGTGGAGAACTGCCAAGACCACCACCGAGCGCTCTTTCTCATCGGCCCGATAAACAATCCGGTAAGGGAAACTGTCCGGATAGCACCACCGAATGCCCTGGCCTACCGGCTTCACGGCGCTCAACAAAGGATTGGACTTTAGGCGGTCCCA
>DDPO01000084.1 GCA_002342225.1 Bdellovibrionaceae bacterium UBA2466
GGCCTTCGATAAAATATCGGTGGCCAATTTTCTTACTCAGAAGAATAAATTACTTTGTTGCCAAGAATCGAGATTAATTGATATTTTTTTTCTCTTATCGAAAACGAAATGCCTTTTAGTTCTTTTCTGGAGCCATATACAACAGGGTAGCTTGCGCAGGCTATGTTTGGGTTAATTTCTTTTTCAGAAACAAGAAGGATGTTCTGATCGAAAGTCTTAAGGCTATAAATTCCTTCGCAAATCGGCAAAGGAGTAGTAAATGTAAGTTCGGCAAGTATTTGTGCCCCTTTTAATATGTCTTCGAAAATAATGATACTGTTAATTTTGGGTTCTTTTTTTTCAGTAATAGTTGAAACAAGGCCCTGAACTTTTAAGGGGTCCATTTTTTTAAGCGTGCCAATTTCATGCGTTTTCTCTTGAAAAAGAATTAGGTGCTTTTTACCATTTATGAAAAGCCATTCGACATAAGGAAGATTGGCTAAAACGGTTTCCGGCTGGTTTCGGCTCGAACCAGAGCCTCCGAGAACCGAGTCGACATGAATTGGCCTTCCATTTCTTAGCTCAAGCCATATTTTTTGCAGTTCGGAAATAGGTCGCGTTTTACTTGTTCCTTCTTTGTCCAATATTTCGATTGTCTTGTTATTCTTATCGATTTTTTTAACAATAAGATTTGAGCCTGGTTTAATGCTGCAGATTTTTTTTCCTACTAGAAGTTTTATATCAGCACAAAGATGCTCAAAGCTTATCATTTATCGTGCCCCAGAAAGAGCAGGAGGAAATTTTAATATACTTGCATCTTCACCAGCTGCCTCAATTGAAGCTACGTCGTCGAGCCACTGCCTTAGAAATGTCTCGGTGCTCTTATCATCTGCTCCTGCCCTTTTAAAAGAAAAGGTGTGATTGAGCTTTATTCTAATTGGTTTGGAAGGCGCAGTTACTTTATCTTTTTCTATTTCGTTTTTTAGATTTAAGCCAGCTGCGAAGCGTCGTATATCTGAGACGAAGTCTAGAACGATTACCTTGTCTTTTCCATCTGACACTCTTAGGCCTCGACCAAGCTGCTGTATAAATATTCGCCTGCTGTGAGTTACGCGCTGAAAAACAATTATGTTAACATCTGGAACATCAATTCCCTCATTGAAGACGTCGACGACACAGATTACATTTACGATTCCGTCCTGAAAGTCACACAATATTTTATTTCTTTGCCACGATTCCATGCTTTGACCAGCCTGAGTTTGGCTATAAATAGCTTCTGCATTACAGAAGCCTAAAGCATTTATTTGATCCCGCATGGTGATCGCGTGATCTATTGTTCCGCAAAAGACAATTGCTCGAGGTTTTTTTACTTCTTCCCAGGTTTGCCTTAAGGTATTAACGACCGCATTGTCCCATTCACTAATAAATAATGTCTTGTTTATTTGCCTTGGAGTAAGACGAATTCCCTTGAGCCTTGTTAACCCATCCCAATCTACATTGTCTGTATACATTCGGTAATCAACATTAGATAAGAATCCAAGTCTTAAACCAGTAACCATATCCATTGTAAAAATAGGGTCATCGAAATAAGCAGTTAAATCACAATCATCAGGCCTCCAGGGTGTGGCAGTTAAGCCTAATAAGATTGGCCCATCAGGAGTTCCAGCATTACATTTATTGACGATCCGATTATACATTCCGCCGCCAACATGATGACACTCGTCAACAATAATTATATCAAATTCTGGCAATTCCCCGCCTTTTTCGAGAAAAGCCGAAACACTATTAACGCATGCGAAGATTCGATTTGCTCTATCAATATCTTCTATTTCGGGCTGCTCATATCCGTTCCAAACGATTGTTTCATGTGATGGCTTAAGAAAAGGCCAAAAGGCTTTTTCAAGCTGGTATACAAGCTCGTTTGTGTGAGCTAGTACAAGCACCTTTACGGCTTTGTTGGCTTCGATTCTCCGTACTGATTCTGCTGCAGTAAAGGTTTTTCCAAGGCCAGTAGCCATTACAACCATTGCTTTTTTCCTTTTTTCCTCAATCACTGATTTCACAAGAATTTGGATTGCTTGTTCTTGATGAGGAAAAGGCAATCTAGTATTAAATACCTTGTCAGGCAGTTGTTCAGCTCGTTGTATAAGATTTTTTCTATCCCACAACTGAAGTGGCGTTCCTCGACTCATTAGGATTTTTTGATGCTCTCTTGCAGAATCTTCAAACCCGTTTAATGAAACAACGACCGGAACATGCGCCCTATAAGTTGATAAGGATGACATTGTTTCATCGAGAACATCAGATCCGATTTTATTTTTCCATCTTTTAACTTGAAATAGCCATCTTTTACCATTTTTATTGGCAATGATATCTGCACCCTTATCACTTGTTTGGCCAACAAGCCTTACATTTAAGAACAAATCTAATATTAACAATCTTGCAACGATTCTTTCAAACGCTTGCCATGAGATTCTGGCAAGGGCTTTTTCATCAATAAAGCATCTTTTCACATGACTTCTTTTTGCAATATTAGTAGAGAAGCTCTTGCCCTTTGGATTGTAATTGGGTCGCTTAACTTATTTTTTAGAAATGTATTTACGTCTTCAAGGCAATTTAGATAAAGTGACTTTGTCCTGCTTTGAAGATTTTGTCTTATTGATTCGGAAACATCTCCAATCTTGTTCCACGCGTTGTTCCAGAAGTGCCCATCAAAGAACTTTTCAGGGTAATGCTTAAACGAATTAATAAAAACACTTTCATCTACAAATCTTAAGAATTCACCTGAATTCTTAAGTTCTTTAAGACTCTCTATGTTGACTCCTTGCGAAAGCATGTTGTCGACAAGCACCTTAATATTTGCCTCGCCAAGATCGCCGTAAATATCTTCAATTTTGTCTTGCAATATTGAGGGAGCTTTTTCTCTTATGCTCATAAAAAAGGAAGAAATGTCCTTTCTTAAAAGCTCCGGACTTTCCTCAAGCGCACTGCGCCACCTTTTATTCAAGACTTGCCAGGTTAAAAAGGCTAGAGAATGAATCCCCTCGTTCTGAGATCCGCTTAAGCGCCGGTTTGAGTCAAATATAAATAGAGCAGCTTCTGATGAGATTAAGTATTCAGGCCTTACCTTAAGACTTTTAAAAAGAGGATGTTGAAGATCTAGGAATATCACGATGCTATCCGGGTTCTTTAAAGAAAATTGAGGCAAAGTATCACTTCTACCGCAAACCCTTAGTGGCTCTTTCATAATATAACTTTCTATTTTAATGGGGTTTGAATATGAGCCATCGGCCAGTTTAATTGTACAGGCATCTATGGATAGATCGTCTGATTTATTGGATAATCCAAACAACCTTTCCTTTGAGAGAAGGGGCAATGAGTCTTGAGGGGATGCGCAATCAGCGCAAGTGGCAGCCTCAGCCGGGTTGTTTTTACCGCAAACATTACACTTCCAAGGAAGAATAATTTCCGGTACCTGCGATTCGCCGCAAAATTGGCATGACTTAGCAGATGCAGCGATTTCTTTTTTGCATTTTGTATTTATACAGGTTTTTTTATTTAGTATAAAAGAGCAAATCGAACAAACGTCGTGACCTTTGAGATTTTCGCAGTTGCAGCCAGGACAAGTAATAAGTTCTTCAAGAGGGCGTTGTTCGGCTTGCTCAACTAACTTCCACCATTCTGTGTCGTCATAAAATCCAGGTAGTTTTTGCAAGAATTTATCATAGTATTCCTTTTCAACTTCACGGCTTATACGATCAGGGGCATTTTTAACCTCGCTCCAGTAGCCCATATACATGTCGCCGCGCCCAATTTTTCGTACTCTTCTATATCCCTGGAATAATCGGAAGACCGGACTAACATTTAGTTCTGCACCTGGTTTTGTTGGTTGAAGGGAGCTATTTCCCCTCAAGTACTCCATCGCTCTTTGCCACTCTGGGCTACTACGCTGAAAGTCCTGCTTCAAGAAATCAACAGGAACATGGTTCAAATGAATCTCGCCGACGATTCTTCCGTAAGGACCATCAATAGGGTAGTCCTTGATTGCCTCTTTAAACTCATCAATAAATTCGAAAAAGGCTGACTTTTCACCAATACGGATCGCACGTCCATTCCTGATAAGGTCAATTCCGAAACGAGTAGGATCATCAAATCGCTGAATTCCAACCCAACCGTGGATTTTTTCGTCGATCGTGCGAAGGCTACTACTTCCGCAATCTGCGTTGGGACACTTCTTTTTTCCAGACTCTACAAGTCCGTTGCATGACAGGCAGCGTGTTTGTGCGCCTACAGTTTTATCAATAAGTATTTTTGCATGGATTTGACCGTGTTTATTTTCTACGAACCTTTTTTCATTCCAAACGCAGTGCTCGTAAGGCTCACATTTTTCGTCGTTTATTATAATTTGAATGTCTTTTTTTCTTAAAAAGGATGCATACCTTCGTCCAATTTCCTGCCTAACCTTTGGCATCCCATACTGGACAAGTTTTTTAACAAAGCCGCTATTAGGATTTCCATCGGGCCACCATTCACTGATTTCGATATTAGTTCCACTGGTAAAATCAGGCGGCTTGGAGATATCGTTGACCGGCACTTTAAAGGTTTTTGCACTACGCATTTTTTCTAGATCAACAATTACTTCGATTCCCTGTTTCTCCTCCTTTTGAGCTGTAAAAAAGCGGGTTTTTCTTCCTATTTTTCCTGTTGAGATATTAAATCCCATCCCAAATAAGCCGAGACTGTCGTAAGAATTATTTCCAGAGAAGCCAGCGCGAAGAGCTAATTCGGCTTTCTCTTTTGATAAACCTGGGCCATTATCTCGAATCGAAACTCGCCCTGAACCGATCTGAATATCGGAAGGCTTTGGCAAATTAATTAATATAAGCTGATTTTTAATGGGGTTGCCTTGAAGAGCTGCAGCCTGAAAAGAGTCTATAGCGTTGTCGATTAATTCGCAGAGCGCGTCTAGCGGCTGCATCGGGGTATGGGTAAGAGCCAAAAGAACTTTGGGATCAGGCGTTAAATCAAATGTTTTCATGGTTTTTTATATTTTTAATGCTTTTCTTAAAGAATAACCAATCGCCTGTGCCAGTTTTACAGGAACTGCGTTGCCTATGGTTTTATATTTTGCTGAAAGTGAAATGTCTGATGGCAGCTGAAAGCTTTCAGGGACAGTTTGAATTTGCATTGCTTCACGCACGGTCAACCTTCTGGCCTCTGCAGGATGAAGGTGCACTTCATTGTTCCCATATGCAGCAGCTGGGCTATATCTCCAGCGATGAAGGCGCTTAAAGCACTTACGAGAAACATCACCTTCTGCTATTTCGTGGAACTTTTTACTATAAGGAATAAAGCCCTCCTCAGCATTTGATAGTTTTATCAATTTATTCTTATCACCGATATACGACCAAACCATAAGTTCAGTTGGTATATTTTTTGGAGTTTTAGGAATCTCACCGAAAGGAATCTGTGTGGGCCAATTAAATTTGCTTTTAGCGCCCGGAAATAACCTGCAAAGGTCCCATGGAAACCATGAGTGCAAGGTTTTATCCGCAGCCGTACTGTTTTGCCTTGCTTGTTCAATTAAGCTCTCAGCGGATTTAATAGATCTTGTGTCGTGTCCATTTTTCTTTAACCATTTATTTTTCAGACCCACAATAATCAGGCGTTCTCTATCTTGTGGAACACCGTATTCTAATGAATTTAAGATTTGCGCATCGACTTTATAATTGGTTAGCAGTTGTGAAAGAAGGCCCGCAAGAAACTCTCTATGTTTCTGAGTTCGAATTAGCCCAGGAACGTTTTCAAAAACAAAAAATGTAGGCTGAAGTTCTAATATTCTTCGGACATATGTTTGTGATAATTTACCTCTCTCACCTTCGCTTCCCTTGTTTTTTCCACCGACAGAAAAGTCTGGGCAAGGCGGTCCCCCAATAATTCCAAAGACGCTTGGCGTCCCACTTTTCCCAAAAGCCTGCCTTAAGATCTCGTTCGGACCGATGTTTACAATTGAGTTTGTATTTTGAATTTTCGCCGAAGGTCCATTTATACCGAACGATTCCATTCCAAATTCAAATATAGTTTTAAAGTCTTTAGATACTTCATTATGCCATATCGGAGTCATTCCCGCGCTATGAAAGCCCAGATCAAGTAGGCCTAACCCGCTAAAAAATGATAGTACGGGAATAGATGCTGTTTTCATTCCTAAGTTTTTTTCGCTTTGCATACCGACTTTAAGGTCGGCCACTGTTTCACTTGGACTTACCAGCTGAGGCATCTTCAAACATTGGCCTCCAGAACCAAAGACGTCCAAATAATTCATACGTAATTGTGTTTTAGCTATTTATGCCTAATCTGTTTGCAAGTCTGGAGGCATGAATATTCAAAGAGTCTAAATTAAGCGCCTTCTCAACAAATTCTCGTGCTAAAGTTTCCTTTCCAGAGTGTATGGCCAGCCATGCCATTCTTGTGAAGTCACTTGCCAAAGCTTCCTTCGATCTTGCGCTCAAGATTTCAAGCAGCCTTGAGGCAAGGGCTTTTTTGTCGTCCTTATCTATTTCAAATCCATGGTCTTTCAGAATTTGATTAAGACGATTGGCCGTATTTGATAATTCCGAAAATGAAAGCTGACTAACACCAGCTCTTGCTATTAAAGCATGGATTTCACCGAGGGCATCATTTGTCTCTCGACAGGCTTTTCCTAACAACGTCCATGCCTCTGCTAGATCCTCACCTGACGGATTGCCTTCTAAAAAGTTCTTTAATCTTTCTTTGGCAACTTTTGTCGACTCAATAGTCCCTTGGTCTAGATGCCATTTTGCAAGAATTAGCCAGCCTGGACTGTATGCTCTGCAAATCGCTTCTAAAACAGGCGCGTATTCCTCATATCTTGCTCCATTTTCAATCTTTTGTGAAAGGTTTGATATAAACTTTTCAATTCTTTTAGCCAGTCCAAGGTGAACGTCGTCTCTCCGGCTAGGCCCGAGCATTTGCAATACTTCAACGTCGTTTTGGATTGCGGTTTTGGAGGGACTAATGTTAAGCTTTTTTTTCCCGAAAGAAGAGGCCACAAGAGGTAAACTAATAAATTCTTGATTGTCGCCAGGTGCAATATTGATTTCCGCCATAGAATATTGAATTAGGGTTTCAATCCCTTTTTCTACTTCTTGTCTCTCCTCTGTTGATCGATAGAGAACAGCTTCCAAAGCGAGTTTAGGAACAGGCGAATTCCATGAAGAAAGGGTTAAAAAAGCCCTCTGAGCGCATGGAGAAAGAGAAAGATACGTTCTCTCAAATAAGGCTATTAGTATATCATCTGAGCCGGCGACCATTCTTGGAATATTTGCTGCTCTTTTTGCTTTTGCCACTTCTCCTAGCAGTATTTTTATGACATAAGGATGACCTTCGGAATGATCTAAAAGTTCATTTATATAATCAGGGTTAAGAATTTCAGAAATTCCCAATCCATCAGCTGTTTTGCTTATCAGCTGCCGAGCTTCCTCGTCCTCCATGCCGGAAACCTCTACCGGGTAATCACCTTTAAATTCTCTTAGTCTAGTTGTTATGAGCGCCTTATTGGGTAGTCGTATAAATGAGTCAATCCAGTTGAACATTTCAACTGGGTTTTGCGTGGTTTCAAAGTTATCAAAAACAAAAAGGCATGGCCCAATATTGCTTTTTTGCATTTGCTTCTCAAAATACTCTCTTGGTTTAAAACCTTTTTCTCTTACTTTAGATGGCGGAAAGACAAGATTGCAGTAAAGTTCGCCAATATCATCCGGTGAAAGTACTGCTGGCCTTACTGGTTTAGGTCCTGAAAGTTGAAGATCAACGTCTCTTGCGCTAAGCCAGATTATCGTTTCATATCGGTCCTCTTTTGAAATGACAGGAATGACTTTTAGGGCTAGCGAAGTCTTGCCGATTCCACCACGGCCCACAAGAGTAACAATAGGTCTCTTGTCGTCAGATAAGAGTTTTAAAAGCTCCGTTTCTAGTTTCGGTCTCGCAATATAGTCCCGAGAAACGGTTGGCACATTAGTAAAGCACCTACCCATTTGATACAGTTCCCCCTGTCCTTCTGTTTCACTGGGAGGCAAGACCCCTGGGGGCGTTAAATATTCATTTATATCTCCCTCGATTTTATCGTCTGAAACGTATGAAAGCATTTCATACTTCCGGCTTGTTAAGCCCCCATTAGCAAAATAAAAGTCTCTTAAATCTGCGTCTGTTGCCATTAGCCTAACTGGTCTCAATCCATCGATGTAAATATAAACCCCATTTTGAAAAATCTTTTCTGGTTCTTTTTCAAAAAGATTTATTTCCTTTGGATATTTTGTTATCGGAGATATTCGGTACTTTCCGCTTATATTTCGATGAAGGTGAACCCAGGGGCGCTTAAAAAGTGAAAGATTGTTATAAATTAACTCAAAGCTTTTATGAAGATTGTCTGAGGCGCTTTGAACTTGGCTTGATCGCGTTGCCCCGTGACCACGGGTTTTGTTTCTTAAGGTGGAAAATAATCGAAACCATCGCTTTAAGTCTGTTTTCGCTGGCACCTCTTCACAATCAACGCCTAGGCTGGTAAGTGCTGCTTTTAAAAGTATAACAGCTTCGTATTGCCATTCCCCTTTTTTACATATTTGAATTATTTCTCGCTGCTCTGTATTCGCCTCTAGGTGCAGGAATTGGGATGCTGGCCCGGATACTGCGTCTTCAAGATTTTTACTCCATTCCCCCAGCCCAGCTGCCCGAACGATCTGATACTCTAGACGGTAGCGATTTCGATCTTTATCATCGGTTATCGAGGCAACTATTCCCAAGACTATTGTTTTAACCAAAACCTCATTGGCAATCAAAAGTGAAAAGAAGTATGTGTAGTCGGAATCACTTTTATCTATTTCCACCCGCTCTAAAACTTTTTTTATGGCTAAATGCTGCATGGGTTTTTGTTTTGTAGGTCTTGTTTTTTTGAGAATATTTTACTTTTCGATCGGCTTTTTTGAAGACCTTACGAATTCATATTCTTAAATATTTTATTGTGTGGGATCCGGCAGGGTGCCAATCATTGTTTGGGTTTAAGCTTTTTTGCATTATTTAATTATTCAGTTTTTTGGACTTTTTCAATTATTTACTGTTTTTCTCGCTTAAGGGCCTTCTTCATCCCGTATTTGTAAATCCTTTTGTCCAAAGCCTCTATGCCTCTGATGTCATTAACCCGCGTTTTGCTCTGTAACGCTAGCTAGATTCAAATGGTCGAGGAACTCTTGGGGTAGCCCGTGCTCTTTTCCCCCATCCTCGATGATCTTAAAATATTCTGGATCAGGGACTTGCATGCTCTTCTCCTTGTTTACGACCACATAGGTCGTGCACGCATGCAAAGGATCTTTTCCTAGAGTCTCTTTGTCATATTGAACCGAAACCTCGTGTCGCTTGTAAGCCCCGGAACTCACCCCCTCCTTTCGGTCCAAAGCACCCCACTGGCCTTGGTTGGGGCGAAAAACAACCCCCCACACCCTTTCCCCCTTGGC
>DDPO01000102.1 GCA_002342225.1 Bdellovibrionaceae bacterium UBA2466
CCCGAATTTTTCCCGCAACTTGAAAGAAAAAGTACACTTAGAATGTAAATAACAGTCATCCGCATACGTGCCTCTACCTAGAAGTATGGCACGCGGCGATATTTTCTTCAATACTGACTAAGACAATGTAAAAGGCCTAGACACTTTGGTCCTAGGCCTTTCAAGAATCTATTCAATTTTTAGGTCCCAGGAGCTATATCCATGGCTGTCTGCTGTTGTGTGACTGCTCCTCTAATCAAAACGATGGGAGCATTAAAAATTTTAACAGCTTCAGCCGGTGCTTCTTCTTGAGCAACCGAGACTTGATCCATTTCATCTCCAGCAGAGGGGGCTTCGATGGGAGACCCTACTGGCGCATTACCATCTGGAGCCAGATCCACTCCATCCATGGTTGGGGAACTTTTTCCGCAGCTAGCTAGAAAGAAAATGATGGTTAAAGTAAGTAACCGTTTCAACATACGTACCTCATTCGTTAGGGTTCTACTTTGAATCTAGTTTGTCTCATGTATTCTTGGGGTGCAAGAGAAAGACCGATTATGAAAAAAATTTAACAATCGCTACTTACAATGTTACGATTTTTTCATGATTCAGCCCAAAAAAGCGGCTTTAGCCCTAGCCCCACTGGGCTTTCCTGTTCTTGCAACTGTTATCATTCACCACTTTTTTCATGAGACTTTCGGGGAGAACAATCTCACTCTAGGGGTCTACTCAAGAGATATTTACATCCCACTAGGCCTTGGGGCTTGGGTCAGTCTCTATCACTTGCAAGATAACGGGGTCTCGATCTCTTTTAGACCGAAAATGTTTGTGTCGTTTCTAGCTCTTCTGGCTGCCATTATTCTCTTTCTTAAGAACTATCTTTTTTTAACAAGTCTTTTTTCTCACTCGTGTCTGGTTATTACCCTTTTGATGAGTTGTGTTTTTCTTTTAGGGACAGGTTTTCTTTGTACGTTACGGGTCAAAGAGTTAGTGACTTTTGTTCGTGAGAAGAGCACAGCAGCTCTCTATGCGCTCATCGCGGTTGCGGCTTTGTTAAATTACCCCCATATTCTCAAGTTTTTTTGGCGAGAAGCTGCTTACGGAACTGCTCGATCAGTTCTTGAACTCTATCGCCTTTTTGGGATGAATTTGAAGTTTAGTGTGACACCTGTTTCTTTTAATCTCACAGGAGAGGGGTTTGCTATCAAGATCATCATGGGGTGCTCGGGCCTCGAGGGAATTTTCTTTTTTATTTTTGCTTTTTCTTTAATTCAGTGCCTACATAAGCGTGATTGGAGTTGGAAGGTTTTTGGGGCCTATGGGCTCGGTACTGTGTTTTTATTTCTATTGAATACTTTTCGGATCTCTCTTTTTTACTTGATGGGAATTCAGTTTGAGAAAATGGCGATGGGGAAAGCAGGAAAAAAGGTGATTGAAGCGGCATTTCACAATCATTTAGGTTGGATTTTATACTTAGTGGGGATTATTATCTTCGTAAGGCTTTACAGAAAATGGGAAGGACCATTAACTCAGACAAAAGGGGTTTTATAAATGAAGCGTTTTAATTGTTTTAAGCTTTGGTTAGTCGTTTTATTTCTGGCGCTACCCCAAACATTTGTCTTTGCCGACTATGATTGCACGACCCTTCCTCCTGAAAAACAGTTTGACTCCCCTGACTGCAATTCTAGCTGTTCTGGCAATGAAACTTGTGAGCCCAATATTGATCCTGAAGCCAACTTGTGGTGCTGTGTGGACGTGACATCCGTTCCAGAGCTTCCAAGCTGGTTTGGCCCCTTTTTTCTAGCAACACTTGTGGCTGGCTGGGAGTATTGGAGAAGTCAGCGCCGCAAAGCGGCATCGGCTCAAATCGTGAAACGCGATTAAAACTGACTGTCCTTTCAAAGGTCTAGCTACCGAGTCAGCTCTTATCAAGAAATTGTGTCGATTTTCCGATAATTAAGAAGAGAATCGATTCAATATGACTAGGCCCACTATTTCTATCGTCATTCCTGCGTTTAATGAAGAACTCAACATAGGGCTCGTGTATCAACAAGTGGCCCGAGTTCTATCGAGCGAAAATTTTGAAGTTCTTTTTATTGATGATGGAAGTCATGACGGAACCTCACAGGAAATCAAAAAACTCTCTGAAACTCATCCGCAAGTGAAAGGTGTTTCGTTCTCAAGAAATTTTGGTCACCAAGCTGCTATCAAAGCTGGATTTGATTATGCTGAAGGTGATTGTGTGATCTCGATCGATTGTGACCTCGAACACCCACCTGAGTATATTCCTCAAATGATCAAAATGTGGAGAGCCGGAGCCGATGTCGTTATCTCTAGAAGAACTACGAATGCAAAGCTCCCGTTATTTAAACGAGGGTCCTCAAAAGCATTCTATTTTTTACTTCGCTTTATTTCGGATGTTCCTGTGGAGTCGGGTTCAGCCGATTTTCGTTTGCTCGATAGAAAAGTAGTCGATGCTTGTCGAAGATTGACTGAAAATGAACTTTTTTGGCGAGGACTCATTCCTTGGCTTGGGTTTAAAACAGAATATTTAAATTATCAGCAAGCCTTTCGACAGCACGGAGAAAGTAAATATAGCTTTGTAAAAATGCTGAAGCTCTCTGTGGCAGGAGTCACAAGTTTTAGTGTGAAGCCACTGTATTTATCTCTCTACTTAGGGGCGTTTTTTGCATCATCCTCCTTTCTTTATTTAGCCTATGCCGTTGTCATAAAATTGTTTACGGCGAAAAGCGTGTCAGGGTGGGCATCAGTGATTGCTAGCGTATTATTGATAGGCGGAGTACAGCTTTTTGTTTTAGGTGTTATGGGCGTGTATCTTGGTAAAATGTTTGCTCAGTCTAAAGGCCGTCCTCACTATATTGTTCGAGAGACTATTTCTCTTTCGGCTTCTCAAAAAGAGATGAAAAGAGCAGGGTAAAATGCTTCAGGAAAAGCCTCTAAAAGCATTGCCTGTTAAAACACTCAATAGTTTAGTGGAAGCCGTCGCTGTAGTTCTTTCCATCGTTGTAATAGCTCAGTTTATCCCAGAAAGTGTTTTTAACGAGCTCCCAGCAACAGGGGGGGATACTGGCTCTCATTTTTGGCCAGTGAAAGTGTTGCGCGATTACGGTATTCCAAATCTTGTCATGAGACCTTGGAACCCTGGAAATAATGGGGGAGAAGGGTTACTTGTTCATTATTTCCCACTGCCATTTGTGTTTATGGCGCTTCTGGGCTACCTCATCCCCGTTGGAACTGCTTTTAACGTGGGATCCATTTTACCTGTAGTGACTTTGCCACTTTGCGTGTGGTGGTCAGTGCGACTCATGTCACATCGAATGTTGCCTGCGGTTTTAGCAGCTTTCTTCTCTTCAGCCGTCGTTTTAAATGAAGGTTATACGATGTGGGGCGGGAACACACTTTCAACCCTATCGGGGCAATTTGCCCATATGTACGCACTGAATTTTCTTGTTCTGGCCTTTGGAGTTCTCTGGCAAGAAATTGAAAAGAAAAAAGTTCCATGGAAGTCTGGTCTTCTTTTGTCTTGTGTAGCGCTTTCTCACGGCTATATTTTTTTTGGCGTCCCCCCCTTGCTGCTTCTTGCGACTCTCTTGGTGCCAAAGCACAATGTGAAATCCCGATTTATTACGTGCGCCTTGAGTGCTTTGTTTTCATTGGGGCTATCGGCTTGGTTCATTGGACCTATGATTCTAAATGGCCCATGGGTGACGGCACACACTTTTTCTTGGGTGTTTCAAAACTGGCCCGAGGAGGTTGTGCCAAAAATATTTGAGCCTATTTTTGTGATAGCTCTTGTCTCGCTCCTTTTGGTTCTTTATCGAGGTGTCAGGAAACGAGATTACATCACTCTTCGAGTGTTACTGTTCTGGTTCTTGGCTTCTCTTGTCTATTTAGCATTCTTTTTTGTTTTTCGATGGTTAAAGTTAGTGGATGTCAGAGCTTTACCTCAAACTCAGCTCTTTCTCGCAATGTCGATTGGATGTTTAAGTTCCTTGGCATTGAAGGGCATTCCTCCCAAGGCTCGCGCTCTCGTTGCCATCCTCATCGTCGGCTTTCTGTTTTACTGGCAAAGTATTCACGTGATTAAATTTCCCATTTGGGCCAATTGGAACTATTCGGGATGGCAGAGTAAGCCAAAATACCAAGATCTTGAAAAGTTATCGGATGCTTTACGTGGAGACCTTTCGCGTCCACGAGTCGCCTATGAACATCATCTAAAAAATAATCATGTGGGGACTGAACGGGTTTTTGAAATGCTTCCGTATTTTGCCAACCGATCCACAACCGAAAGTTTGTATCTTCAATCCACAGTGCTTGCACCCATGATTTTTAGCCTGACATCAGAAATCAGCCAGGCTTCAAGTTGTCCTTTCCATCAGTGGCCCTGTATGAGGCGAAATGTAATCGGGTCGAAGGATCGGCAAGAGCTTTTGGGGGTGAAAGAGTTGATTCTAAGTTCCGATATTGTTCTAAGTGAAGCCAAAAAAGCCCCGTTTTTAAGAGAGACATTTAGAGCAGGAGCTTGGAGTCTTTTTGAAAACCTAAATCCCGTTTCTATGGTTGATGTGTTTCGTGAAGTTCCAGATAGTATTAAGTACGACCATTGGCGCGATCAGTTCTGGTATTGGTTTAGAGATTACCGCCACGGGAATAAATTTTTAATAACCTCTAAGCGGGAGCAAGATCTGCCGGCTAAAGAAGACTTTACATCTAATCCTCAGTGTCATCCCGAAACGAAAGTTGATTTCTCTGGAATTCGTCTTAGGACCGACTGCCCGAATGTCGCCCATTATTTGAAATATGCTTATCATCCCTCTTTTACATCTTCAGGGGGCGAGCCCATTTTTCTTGTAAGCCCCGGTTTTTTAGGAATCGTGCCTAAGTCAAACGAAGTGAAACTCACTTTTGGCTCCTCATGGTCGTGGACTCTATTTCGGTGGCTATCTTTTGTGACTTTTGTTTTCATAGTTTTTACAGGGTTGCGAAGCCAACAAACTTACCGTCGTTTGGTTTTTAAGCCCGTTCAAAGAACTGTAAAAAGCAAAAAGAAGAAAGTTGTGGCTGAGAAGGCGTTATCTCGATGGCCATTCTATTCCGTTTTATTTTTGGCTGTATGTGGTTATGGCTACATTAGTTACTCCACTGACACACCTCTCTTTTGGAAGTGGAGAAGTTTAAATTTTTCCGATTTTGAAATAGTAAGTCATCAGCAAGGCTATGGAGTGCTTCAAAAAAATGCAAATTTAAAAGGCGAACCGATTGTTCTTAAAGGAGCGATTCGGTATTCAGGAATTGGAACCCACGCAAATTCCAATACTCGAATTAGGATAAAATCTAACAAGCGATTTCTACTTGGAAGTTGTGGATATCCGGACAACGCAAGAGGAGCAAGAATTAAGTGCGAAATAAGAGAAGGGGGGCGAGTCCTGTTTTCAAGTATGCCCATGGGTGATGATAACCGAGAAGTTATGTTTATGGTTCCGGTCAGAAAAAATCAGGAATTGGAACTCATAGTAGTTTCACTGAAGGACAACATTAATGCAGCTCACGCAGTTTGGGTTGACATGAGAATGACCGACTCACGTTAGTGAATAAGTTTCCCCTGCCTTTTCTCAATCTTTTTTCCAAGTTCCTTGAGTTTTCGTTTTTGCTCTTCAGAAAATGTATCAGCAAATGCGCTTGGGTTTTGCTGTGCCTTCTCCAATATCTTCATCATTTTGTCAGGATCGCCTTGGGCTTCGCGGACGAGATTCTCCATGATTTGCGCAGCTAGTTGATAGATCTCCTCCGAGTACTCACCACCTAGTTCCTTCACAGCTTTATCTGAATCTTGAGCCCTTTTATCGTTTTTTAGCTGTTCCATGCGTGCACTGGGGTTCGTTAGCTGATTCATCACCTCTTTTAAAGCGTTCTTCTGTTCTTGATTGAGATTGTCAGCAAGAGCCACCGGAAGAAAAAACGAAGCTATCAAAGAAATTAAGAAGGTTTTCATCATGGTATTGTACCATTTTTCTAGGATGAGGCCAATTTAGGTTATGGCTCTGCCCTTCCAGGAAATAGTTTTGCGCTTCTTTGCTGTAAGTGAACGAAGGAAAAGAAATAAAGTTAAAAAAATTCCAAAAGGAACAAGGATTGGGGATACATTCTTTTGTTTGAAAGTGAATTGAGCTATGTAAAAAGAGAGCAACACTATCAAAAAGAATATTCCCTGTTTGAAGGCTAGAGTGCCCAATAATCCGACAAATAGAATAAAGAAAAAAAAGTTTTCGAAAAGTGTAGGCCCAAAAATGAAGGAAAGGTTTTTAGTTAACCCCTCTGTGAGATCTTCGGCGTCTTTGTACATGTGAACGGTGGCTAACTCAGGTGCTATGAAAGGTTGATATCTAAAACCTTTAGTAAAAAGCAGTTTCGCTAAGGCCATATCCTCAATAACGGATGATTTAACTGCTTCGTGGCCACCCATTGCCAAATAGCATTGTTTTTCAAATACAAACCATTGACCGTTACCGATCGCGAGGCTGGAAAATCTAAAAAAACGATTCAAGAAGAGAGGGGCCCAAGCAAGAATGGGAAATTGGAATGCCCATGGTATGACAGCTTTTGAACTCCAGTGGGTGAACGACTGCTTTAAAAATGCGGAAAGTGAGCGAAGATGATACGCTTCTAATGTTCTTACCGTGAGTGATATGGCCTGTTGCTCAGGCGAAACATCTGCGTCCACAAATAAAAAGAGATCTCCACTTGCCGCTTGGCTTAGTTGATGGCAGGCCCAATTTTTACCAAGCCAGCTGTTGGGTAAGGGCAATCCCTGCATGATGGTTATTTGTTTAGCAAAGGATTGTAAGATTTTGTCTGTAGAATCTTCAGACTGGTCGTTGAGTACTAGGATTTCAAAGTTTGGGTAGTCCTGCGTGAGCCAGAGCGGTATGTTTCTTGAGAGGTTCTGACTTTCATTGCGAGCTGGAATGAGCACAGAGACCTTTGGATTTTCTTTCGCTGGATTACGCCTAACTCGTGGCAGAAGTGCATAATTAAGAATAACCAAAATGAGCATTCCGACAGAATAAGCTGCGATTAAAACCTCAAGAACTACCAAAGGGGTCTCCAATCGCTTTTAAGTAGCTCACCCATGTGCTCTTGAACCGATGTAGTTTCTAAATGAGTCGACTTCAGAAGACGATTGATTTCGGTGAAAGATTGAGAAAGCTCAGTGGAATTATTAACTTCTCTAGGCGTTCCTACTTTAACAAAAGCAGAGGTTTTTGAGCGATAACGAAAATCCATTGTAATTGAAACGGGTAAGACAGTCATCGGTGCAAGCTGGTCGACTACAACTTCTGTTCCTCGTTTAGGAGTAGAGGGCTGCTCCCCAGGATTGGCCATGGAGCCTTCGTAAAAATAGGCTAAGCAGAAAGAGGAAGTGATCTCTTTTTTTTTCTTTAGCATTTTGAAGAAAGAGAGCAACTGAGAGGGAGATGATGGGTCGATCGGCACGGCTCCAATTGAAGACATCCATTTTCGTTTGGACCACTCCGATTTGAGCATTGCAATGAGAAGTTGTCTTTG
>DDPO01000074.1:0-11973 GCA_002342225.1 Bdellovibrionaceae bacterium UBA2466
TTTTTTGAACTTGCGGAAGTTGCTCCTCCATTGGACCCCTCTGAACGAAGTAGCCGAATCGCTGCGGAATTGATTTATGCTTTTCTAAGAAGTCGTTCTTTGGCTCTGCAATCAGCTCCTTAAAATCTAACCAAATTTTAAAAAAACTCTAAAAACTCGAGAAAAACGCAGAAAACAGCGCATTAGGTATTATCCACAGTCTGTGGATAACGCTCGCAAACCAATGAATTTAGATGTTTTTTCTGATCGAAAACCCAAAAAGCTCTGTGTTTAAAGCTTTTCGAGTTACTCAAAGTGTTATTTTCAATATTTTTGAATGGTTATGCTTGTGGATTAAAGTGTGAATAAAGTTTGGGATTTGGAAAAATTACCGAATTGCCGCAGATCTTGCCACCAAAGTATAAATTTCGTTTTGCAACACAAGGATTCATGAACAGTTTAGATTGGACAGCTACGCTTAATTCGATCAAAGAGGATCTTCCTACAGCTCAGTTTCAGAACTGGCTAAAGCCTATCGAATACATCAGCTCTGACGACACAAGTGTATGCCTAGGAGTGCCCAGTCGCTTTCATGAAGATATGTTACGAAGTCGTTTTGTCGATACACTGAAGAAAGCTATTCGTCGACAAACGGGCAATGATCTTCAACTTGAATTTGAAGTTCTCGTAAGAGATGAAAATACCGAAGCCTCAAAATCGGAAATTCTCGCTCCTCAAAACCCAGCCCCTGTCACTCCCCAAAATCCACCTCGCCCGATGCTCCGGTTAGTTCACAACCAAGCAGATTACGACGAGGAGGAGCAAAACTTTCCAACGCCCATCGAGGGTCCCAATTACCCGAAATTTAACACCCCTTTTCTTGTATCGGAATTTAATCGTTTAGCTTATCAGTGCGCTATGCTGTTAGCAGAGGGATCCAACTCTCAAGCCAACCCACTCATTATTCAATCCTCCGTCGGAATGGGAAAAACACATCTACTCAGTGAGATTGGAGAAGCGATTCATCGACGACAGCCCCATTTAAGGATTCGTTACACTACTTTCGAAGCCTTTACTTCGGAGATGGTAAAAAGTTTTAATGATAAAACCACTCAAGCATTTCAATATCGCTATCGAGTAGAGACCGATGTTTTACTTTTTGATGATGTTGCAGGGCTTGCTGGAAGAAAAAGAAGCCAAGAAGAGCTTCTACATATATTCAATGAAATTTTGGCTCGAGGTGGACGAATTGCTTTCACTTCTTCTCAACCCATTTCTCGGCTCACTGAATTTATTGATCCTCTCAAGTCACGGCTACTTTCAGGCTTAAGTGTAGAAATTAAAACGCCTAATCACGAGGAGAAAGTTGAGCTTCTCGGACAAGTGAGTTTTCATAGTCAAATCTCTGTAGACCACACTATTTTGCGAAGTATTGCTGACAAAGGACAAAAAGATGTAAGAGAACTTATTGGCTCGCTCTTTCGAGTTCATTTACAAGCTCAGCTTGAGAACAAACCCCTCAATAATGAATTTTTAGCCAAAGAGGGATGGATTCAAGAGTCTCACAAAGAGGTGATCACTTTGGATGAGATTATTTCATTGGTCGAGCACAATTTCGGTATCAACCGTTCAGACATGGTATCTAAATCTCGGAAACAAGCGATTGCTTGGGCAAGACAAGTAGCTATGTACCTAGCCCGCCGCTATACGCTCTTACCTCTGGAGGAGATTGGGAATACTTTCGGCCGCGATCATGCGACTGTCATTCACGCTTTTGACAAAGTGACCGAAACGATGCAGTTTCATCCTACACAAGGGTATCAAGTAGAGTTTCTCATAAAAAAATTAGAAGCTCGTCAACCGAAGGATAACTATGAACTCCCTATATAGATGGCTTTTAGCTCTGCATATTATTTCGGTCATTGCTTGGATGGCAGGAATTCTCTATTTGTGGAGGCTATTTATTTACCACGTGGAAGCCAAAGAACAGGTGGTCAAAGATACTTTAGCAATCATGGAGATGAAACTTTATCGCTACATCACGATGCCAGCATTGACTGCCGCTTTTATTTTCGGAGTTTCAATGCTCATCTACAACCCACAGCTTCTCACTTACCACTGGATGCACGGGAAACTTTTTTTAGCTTTTCTATTAATCGGAAGTACGCACATGGCTGGGGCTGTTAGAAAAAAATTACTGAAGGGTGAGTGCCGGTACACTTCAAAAACACTTCGAATACTCAATGAAGTTCCAACTATTTTAATGGTGGGAATTGTTTTATTGGTCATTCTTCAGCCATTTTGATTGATTGTGGAAATCACCGAATCACTAACAGACTGGAAAAGTAAAGTCCCTTCCGTTTCTCAACTGACGCGCAGGATTCGCGGACACATCGAAAATACTTTTTTTGACGTCTGGGTTAAAGGCGAAATCAGTAATTTCAAAAAGCCATCTTCAGGCCATTGTTACTTCAATCTCAAAGATGCCAACGCTCAGTTACGAGCAGTGATGTTCAGAAATTCTCTTTCAAAGGTCAAATTTGAACTCAAAGATGGAATGGAAATACTTCTTCACGGAAATTTCACAGTTTATGAGGCCAGAGGGGAATATCAATTAGTCGCTGACAATGCCGAGCCTTTGGGCACTGGAGCTCTCCAACTCGCTTTCGAACAGCTCAAAAAGAAACTCCAAGCAGAAGGATTGTTTTCTCCGGAATACAAAAAGAAAATTCCAGTACTTCCCAAAAGAATTGCTGTCATTACGTCGCCAACAGGTGCTGTGATTAGAGACATTCTCAATGTTTTAGATCGGCGTTTTCGGGAGAGAGAGATACTTGTTATTCCCACAAGTGTCCAAGGGGAAAAAGCTTCAAAAGAGATCGCTTCTGCGATTCAAACAGCGCTCGAATGGAATCAAAAAAATAGTTCCAGAGAAATTGAAGTGATTATTTTGGCTCGGGGTGGAGGTTCGCTTGAAGATCTTTGGTCTTTTAATGAAGAGATTGTGGCCAGAGCCATTTTTGATTGCCCCATTCCTATCATATCGGCCGTGGGACATGAAACTGATGTCACTATCGCAGATTTTGTTGCTGATCTAAGAGCCCCCACTCCATCCGCAGCGGCCGAACTTGTTATTCCTCGAAAGCAAGATCTGATCGATCTAGTCTCACAACACCAAACACGTTTGAACCATTCCATTAAAAGATACTTAGTGCAATTAAGATTACATTTGGACCATCTTAGTAATCGACTTGTTAATCCACGTGAAAAAATTCAGCACCTAAGAGAAAAATTCCAAAATCTTCAAAATCAGATGTACTCCATCTTCCAAAACCGGCTAAAACTTGTACGAAAGCAACTTGAAAGCAATGCACAGATGCTTCACTCTCTATCCCCTCTTCAAGTGCTAGCTCGAGGCTATTCGTTAACTCGCACCGCAGAAAAAAAGATTATTCAATCGGTGAAAGAGGTCTCTCAAGGCGAGATTATTGTCACACAGCTTCAAGACGGTGAGCTTTATTCAGAAATTCTTCCTAAGCCTTAGATTCCGAGCTAAAATTAGAACATGCCCCACATTGAAGTTATCCTTCCCATTTTTAATGAGCTTAACAACATTCCTATCTTAGTCGAGCGACTCGACAGGGTAAAAACCGAAATGTCACACGAAGCCAGCATGAGCTACCTCTTTATCAACGATGGCTCTCAAGATGGCTCAACCGAACTGCTGAACCAACTTCACGGTGCTCGGTCCGATATTCGAGTCATTCACCTTTTACACAACTTCGGACATGGCCCAGCTTTGGCCTGCGGAGTTCAATATTTTCGCGGAGACATGGCCATTTTTATGGATAGCGACCTTCAAGATCCTCCTGAGGCCATTCCAGAAATGTATCGAGCGTGGAAACAGGGAGCAAAAACGGTCGTCGCTGAAAGAAAATCAAGAGAGGAAAAGAACAAAACCCTCTTTAACACTTTCTATTTTCTTCTTCACAAAATAGCGCCGTCACTTCCACCTATCAATTTCGGAACTCATTGCCTTTTAGATTCCACTGTCATTCAAAGGCTGAAGGGTCTTAAAGAGAAAAATCGTTATTTCCCAGGGCTTGTGGGGTTTGCTTCTCCTAAGATCGAGTCGGTTTCCATTCACCGCAATGACAGAAACCATGGAAAATCACGAGTGGGACTCAAAGGACTTATCAATTTAGCTATTACTGCTTTTCTAAGTTTTTCTAGCACTCCAGTACGAATTGTAAGTGTCATGGGCCTTATGGCCTCTGTTGTTGCTATTCTTTCTGGGAGCGTGATTGTGGGGATCAAACTTTTTACGAGTCTTGCTATCCCCGGATGGGCCTCTACAATGTCCACTCTTGCTTTTGGAAGCGGTATTCAGCTTCTGTGTTTGGGTATTATTGGTGAATATATCGCTCGCATTTATGATGAAGTTAAAGAACGTCCCCTCTACTTAGTCGACGAAGTCCTAGAACAGGGAAGCCTTAAAACGCGTACATCAGAAGACGATATTTTTATTCCCAAAGTGATTAGCTTCTGACGGCTCTGTTATTAATAACAGCCAGCTCGGCTAGTATTGCTACTCCAAAGAGCCGATTGGTAATTGTAGGAGTAGATTACGAGATTGCAGTCGCCCTGCATCTGCATGATCCACCCACCCTTCCTAGCGGTGCCTGAACTCCATTTCGTTGTCGTGTTTTTATAAACTACAGCGTTTCCGTCACCCTGAAATGACAGATAAGCTCCAGGATTGTTCCACGTTTTGCTATTCCAAAGAGCTGAAGCTCCTCGGTAGACCACAAAGTTTCCATCCCCCTGCATGATAGCCCGGCATCCGCATACATTAGCACCTGTCGGTTCTAAGGCCTCGCCAGGGAGCAGTTGCTCTCCGCTTTGTAGAATATTTCTTTTGGGCGGTGGAGTGGTTACTACCGCCGGAACTGTATAAGTTACAGGACAGCTCCAAGAGTCTCCTAATGCATTTTCAACATATCCCGTTGTTGTACGAGACCTGACTGACGAAGAACCTGTAAAAGTCTCAGTGTACGTAACTGTCGGGAAGTTCCAAATTGAAACAGGTAGAGGCTGATTGACTCCTTGAATCTGTATCAAATGATAAGTTCCTCTTGGGGTCAAAGCCGTCGAGACTGAAGTTGCAGTCGGACCACTAGAGACCGAATGGTCACAATAACTGGCCTGAACACTCAACCGACAAAAACTCGTTCCTGCACCGTTGGAAACTCTTCCCTCCATTTCAAAGAATGGGAATTGAGAGGTTCTGACTTCGTAGACTCCGGAACCAAGAGATTGATTGTTTAAAGTGCTCGTAACATTGCTTCCATAAACTTCAAATCTGACCCAAATCGAAGTCTGTCCGTTGCTGGTGGGTGGGTAAGTTCGATTCACCAGTCGCTCGATCGTGCAGTATGGAATTTGAGAACTGATTGGGGTCGTTGAAGTAGTTGAGGTAGTCGAAGATGACGATTCGCTCACGACGAGATTTAAAACAGCCGAATAAAAATTGCCGACTGGAGTTCCCGAAGCGTTGACGAGTTGAAGACTATACTGACGAACTTGAGCCCCTGAGAAAGTGAAAACATCTGTGAAGTCTAAAGTCTGGTTGGAGGATATCCCATCAAACCCAACAACCCTAAACTGGGACCCACAAGTTGCAAAACCCGTCATACGAATTGTAGTCGCGCTCCCCCGAATAGCCGCTCCTACAAGCTGAACTGTAAACGAAGGGTTGGGAACACAAGCCCCAAGAGTAGTCGTCGTTACCGTAGTCGTCGTGGACGAGGTGGTCGTACTCGAAGGATCCACCAAAACAAGTCTAGGTTGATTAGATGAAGGCCCTCTCGAGCAATTCGCGAGCACTACGAGACCCAAAAAACCCAATAAAAAATTTACAAATTTAAAGCGCCCCATGGCTTCCCCCAAAAAAGAAAGTAGTCGAACCCTACTCAGCTAGTGTGCAACCAATAGACCACCCCTAAACACGTGTTTTTAAGCTTAGCCCCCATAGGTCCTTTGTTGACCCCTTGAGATTTTGCTTAAAACACTAACCATAAGCCTCTAATAATATTTATTATTTTCATGTCCAAAATTTAATCAGTCGGCTTAAGTAACTGTCAAAAGTGGACAAACCCCTTGAAATTGAATAGAGTTTCGGCCACTTAAGTGCCGATGTAGCTCAGTCGGTAGAGCAGCTCATTCGTAATGAGCAGGTCACCGGTTCGATTCCGGTCATCGGCTAAAACACCCTAAAGAAACCCCTTCGGAACGCCCTTAAATTATGGTATACCGCGTCAATTTTATTGATGGGAGACTTAATGGGCTTAAATTCTCTTAGGGTTGTAGCTGTTCTCTTCTTAATCGCAGGTTCCGCTAAAGCCGGGACCTATTCCTTCGGCGGAGGCTGTGCTTCGATAGGAGCTTGGTCCCAAGCCGCCCTCTCACAAACCAAAACAATCATGGGTATTGTGGAATCTTTGAAGAACGACCCCAATTGCAAAGGGATTGAGTCGGTGATTCCAAAGCTTAAAATCGCGGAGGACGCACTCAACACACCTGCAGGAGAAGCTCAACGAACCGACCGTTTAGAAAGTATTCCCAACGAAATCAACTCTCTTAGAAATTTTGCGGTCGCAAGCCCAGAGCTCAAATCGGATGTGTTTAAACTTTTAACGGCTCGAACACTAGAAGGGGCTTCCCTTGCAGCAGAAACTTCGAAAGTCGAAGGGGTTTCAACTGCAGTGTCAACGGGTGCTGCAACGATGATGAACCCAGCTGCGGTTGCAATTGCAGTGGGGTTGAAGGATCTCTCGGTTAGAGTTCGAAGAACGGCCCTTACCGGAATGGACATGATGGATCAAGTTTTCACTGTTCTTCCAAGCTATGATCGGTGCCTCATTGGCAATCCCGACCAAGGAATGGCTCTTCTAGCAGCTTCAGTCAAAATGGCTGCAGCTTTTGTCTCCTCTCAAGAGGGTGTGACCAGTCGTTTAGGAAATTCGATCGCTAATCTCGTCACAATGATGCGGAATCGCAAATTTACGACGGCACTAAGAAAGTTGGACCAAAGCGAATTCTGGCTATCAATGAGTTGTCTTTTAGAAACAACTAGCCAAACTTACTGTGCTGCGCGAGATGCTCGCCAACTTCTCGATTACTCCATTGCCAATTTAAAACCAAATAGAAACAGCCGCGGGGATGCGACTGTCGACAACCCATTGGAAGGTTATTACGTTTTATCTCACGACATTCCTAAAATTTCGCAGTGGCTCCAAAAAATTCAATTTGGTATTCGTCCAAAACTTTCCACCGATGCTGTTTTTAAAAATCGAGTTCTTCAAGATGTGAACGGACTCATGATGGATATCTACTCCATTCAAGGAACCTACTCTGAAGAGATGCTCACTTACTCGACCCTCAAAGATCTACAGAGCAAACAGAATGCTCTTTTAAAACTCATCAAGGGGCTCACTTCTCGCTTGGCAGGTGGTGGCAATGACGGAAACGGACACGTGAACTTCTTCACCATGGCGACCCACGAGGACATGATTCCTTTCAAACTTCTAGGTCTCACTGTGATGCCTCCCGAATGCCGTCCCCCCAGCAACGGCGAAAACCGAATCCCAGTGCAATGGGATCAGTGGATGTTAAATGGCGGACAGTTTCAAGGTCCTTTTCAAGATCCTGATCAGCTATCAAAAGTGATTGGACAGCAGCTTGAAAGATTGATGGAGCAAGCATTAAACCAAGCAAGTCTATACTTCCAACAGCGGATGATTGTAGACATGCCAAACCTAGTGAATGAATCGGTCACAAGTCAGACGGTCACTGTGGTTCAAAGTCTACAACGAGTCTCTTCCTACTTAAAAAACCTACAACTAAAAATTGTTGAATCGAATGGGGACATGATCTTGATTCCCACTATTCAAGACACTCGCCTTAGAATTAAAAAAGTTCTGGATAGCTATGAAAACATACGTTCCATTGCGCGATCGGCAATCGATAACGAAGAAATATCTTTAAGCGATGACATCAAAAAGGCTTATGCTTCTGTCATTGAAGCCGCTTTTGAGCAGTTTAACGTTCTGCTGCAGAGAGATACTTTTCTTTCGAACCGTCTTTCCACTCTTATTCAATATGACTATGCGCTACGAATAAAACAGGAGGAAGACCTCGGAAAATGGGAAAATCAGATCCTTCTTGAGAGTGGCAATGAGATGCTCTTTCGTCTTTTAAGTTCGACCGGTCACAATCCGACTCTTATGAAAAACGACTTGGCCTCTGCTCAAGTGGTCAACAAAAGAAACCTAGAGACCCTAGAACAAGTATTTAGCGACAGTCTCTACCCAGTAATTGAGCAACTAGGGCTCATAGCTGATGGACAACAGCTTCCCAACTCTCTTCTCAACATGAAAACCATGACTCGCCTCTACCGAGACACCTACGGTGACCAGGGATATTTCGGAAGTTGGGCAGGTTTTTGGGCCTTTACCTTAGGCGGACCCTTGACTTACGAAGTTCTGCCCTGGACTCGAAGAATGATGCACCCCGAGCTCTACCCATTCCACGTGTCAACTGAGCCGGCCGTGCGAGGAGCCGACGATGAATTTGGCTCATTCGATCAGTTTAAAGCAAAGCTTTGTATTCAAACCCTATCTTTTGAGAATCGCAAAAAATTTGAACCCATCTGCAAAGGAGCTATCTTAAGAAGTGCTTTTGACCTCAACAAAGCAGGGAAAAATTCTGAAATGGCTCGGATGGGGCTCAATGTCCATTACGATAATTATATGAAAGAGCCTTTTAAAAGCTGGCCCGTCAAAGGAGAAAGCATCTGTGCTTTTCAGGACTACTCGAGAAGAAACCTAGTTTACTGGATGACACTTGATCTTCAAAACAGTAAGGAAAATTAGTCTCTGATATAGGCGCTTTTCCCGATGGCTCTTTGATGTTATGCTCTTCTCTCCATGATCAAAGCGCCTATCGAACTTTCGGATATCAAATCGGCACAGCAACGCATTGGACCTTACATTCGAAATACGCCCCTCATCCGGTTCGATTATTTAAGTAAAGAGACCCAAAAAAATATCTTTTTAAAGTGTGAGTCTCTGCAAATCACGGGGTCTTTCAAAATCCGCGGCGCCGCTAACTGCATCATTGAAAACTTAGCTCAAGCAAAAAAGTCGGGTGTGGTGGCTGCAAGTGCCGGTAACCACGCTCAAGGTGTCGCGGCTATCTGCCATCAATTGGGAATTAAAGCGACTATCGTGATGCCAGAATTTACTCCTGCGATAAAGGTTCAAAACACCCTCAATTGGGGCGCCCATGTCGAATTGGTAGGAAAAGTTTACGACGATTCCTACGAGCATGCGATGAAGCTTTCGCAAAATCACGGGCTGCTCTTTGTTCACCCTTTTAAAGATCCCAAAGTGATGGCGGGACAAGGAACCATCGGCCTTGAACTCATGGACTCTCCTCTTTTTGAAAGCACAGAGGCCGTTTTAGTTTGCGTGGGCGGAGGTGGTATTGCGACAGGAATAGGTACAGCTCTTAAAGCTCTCAAACCAGGCGTCAAAGTCTATGGTGTAACAGCAGCTAATGCTCCAGCCGCTTATAAATCCTTCAAATCCTCAGTAGCTACTAAGGAGACACCCAAGTTCACTCTGGCCGAAGGAGTTGCAACCAAAGGGCCTGATGAATTTATGTTAAATGCCCTTAAAGCATCTATCGATGACATTTTTTCAATTTCAGAGGAATCTATTGCTCACGCAGTCGCAGTTGTCGCCGAACATGGAAAAATGGTGGCTGAAGGTGCGGGAGTTCTGGCCTTAGCTGCTATCTGCGACAATATGATCCCTGAAAAAAATATCACAGCCATTCTTTCCGGAGGAAATATCGATTTGCCTGCTTTGTCGATGGTGCTGCAACGAGGACTCGTGGAACAGGGACGACTTATTCGATTATTGATCACAGTCATTGATAGACCTGGCGGTCTTAATGCTCTAACCCAAGTTTTAGCAGAGACTGGAGCCAACGTTTCGCAAATCTACCATCAAAGAGCCACTCTCCATACCTGTATCGGTGAAGCAGAAGTGGAAGCCGATATTGAGACTCGAGGTTCCAAACACACCGATGAAATCATCAAGACACTCACAAGCCGAGGGTTCAAAGTTCACCGTGTTTCTTAAGTTTTTTTTCTGTAATCTCTGTCTTTCGATCTCACTTTTTGCAGGTCAGCTCACACTTGATGGCCGTTTCGAAGCCGAGAACACTTTCCAAGATCTATCAACATTCACAGCACTCTATAAACCGGGCTCGTTATTAGGATTTGATCTTCAAGCCGCAGGTCGATTTTCAGCTTCACTGAAAGATTTGGAAATTTTCGGCTACGGCTTTGAAGCCACGTTGCCTCTTTTTTCTTTCTTTCAAACTTCTGCAAGAATTTCCCAAGAAAACTTTCTAAACTCCACGACGGCCCAGACCCACTTTCTATTTTTGGCTAATTTAGACGTTTCGCCGTTTTCCTTTTTGAAGCTCTTTGTCTGCGGGGGATGGTACAAACGAAATGTACGCCTTAATAAGCCCTACCTTTTTCCAACTCTCGTGGGTTCGAGCTACACCGAACATGATTTTGCAGTCTCTTTTGGGACCGAAACCTCTTGGAGTGATAATTTCAGTACCTTATTCAAAGTTGCCACTTTTGAAGAATTGTCGGTCTACAATCTCAACAACCCCTTCATTCAGGGGCAAATAGCCTATCTGACCTCCCCGAACGGGATCAAATGGACCCTATACTCCCGTTACCGACTCCTCTTAGGTTTTGGGCGTATGGATAGCTTTACTGCAGGGATCAATCTCGCCATTTAAAATCTGTTTCAAACCGCTCTTAAATATGGTTTTCTTATCCGTATTAACTGACCGAATATAAGGAACTTTATGGATCCAAGGCCCTTAACGTTAAGTCTTGAAACATCGGCATCTTTTTCTGAGAGACACATAGGTCCCAACTCGGCCGAGATTTCTACCATGTTAAAAGCGGTAGGAGCTTCATCGCTCGAAGATTTGGTAAAAAAAGCGGTGCCAGATTCCATCCAGATAAAGAAAAAACTGAATCTCCCAGAAGCCTTGGCCGAAACCGATGCCCTTAAAGAACTTAAAACAGTCGCTCAGAAAAATAAAATTTATCAATCTTACATCGGATTGGGTTATTCGAATTGCACCGTCCCGGGAGTCATAAGCAGAAATATTTTTGAAAACCCCGGTTGGTACACTCAGTACACTCCCTACCAAGCCGAAATTGCGCAAGGGCGACTTGAAGCCCTTTTAAATTTTCAAACAATGGTAGCCGATCTCACGGGGCTGGAGATGGCAAATGCTTCACTATTAGATGAAGGCACAGCTGCTGCTGAAGCTATGTCTCTCTGTTTAGCCCAACGAAAATCGGAAAAAGCCAATAAATTTTTTGTGGCCTCAACTGTGCATCCCCAAACGCTGGCCGTGATTAGCCAAAGAGCTGAACCCATCGGAGTTGAAATTGTCGTCGGCGATGTTCATCAACATTCTTGGACTGTGGAATTTTTCGGCGGAGTTGTTCAGTACCCAGACACACTAGGTGCTGTTTACGACTATACCGATTTCATTCACAAAGCTCATGCAGTGAATGCACTTGTGACAGTAGCTGCCGATCTTCTAAGCCTTGTTCTCCTAAAAACTCCAGGTGCTATGGGAGCTGATGTTGCGATAGGAAATACTCAGCGCTTTGGAGTTCCCATGGGATTTGGTGGCCCTCATGCTGCGTATATGGCGACCCGAATGGAATACCAGCGAAGACTGCCCGGAAGAATCGTGGGTGTTTCTAAAGATCGCGATGGAAGAAAAGCTATGAGGCTTACTTTACAAACTCGTGAGCAACATATTCGCAGAGATAAAGCGACCAGCAATATTTGCACAGCTCAAGTTCTCCTTGCTGTCATG
>DDPO01000074.1:12008-12806 GCA_002342225.1 Bdellovibrionaceae bacterium UBA2466
GCAACTCGAATTCACTCACTCACGGCCCTTTTAAATGCTGCGCTTAAAAAAGGTGGCTTCAAATTGAGTGACTCTCCCTTCTTCGACACACTCACGGTCCATCTTTCACTTTCTGAACAAGTTAAAATTTTAAAAGCTGCTGATGAGCACAAAATCAACTTACGAATTCATAACAATGGCAGCGTTGGTATTTCAATCGATGAAACGACCCATGAAAAAGATGTCGAAAAGCTGCTCTCTATTTTTGGTTTAAACTCTTTTGCTAAAATCAATGAGGTAAAAACCCCAATTCCAACCTCCCTGCAGAGAACTGAACCGTTTTTGACTCATCCGGTATTTAATCAGCACCACTCTGAAACCGAAATGCTTCGATACATTCGAGCCCTTGAAAGTAAAGACCTCTCACTCACTTCTTCGATGATTCCCCTAGGTTCCTGCACCATGAAATTGAATGCTTCAAGTGAGATGTATCCTGTGAGCTGGCCCGAGTTTTCGCAGATTCATCCATTTGCGCCAGAAGCGCAAACTGAGGGTTACCGCGAAATGTTTGGTTTGTTGGAAACCTGGTTATCAGAGATTACTGGCTTTGATGCTATTTCTTTGCAGCCCAATTCGGGTGCTCAAGGGGAATATGCTGGGCTTTTAGTCATTCGTCAGTTTCATCTCGATCAGGGAAATAAACACCGTGATGTTTGCCTAATTCCCAAATCCGCCCACGGCACCAACCCCGCAAGCGCCGTCATGGCGGGTATGAGAGTCGTTTCCATTGAATGTGATGCTTCAGGCAATATCGACATG
>DDPO01000168.1 GCA_002342225.1 Bdellovibrionaceae bacterium UBA2466
AATCCACCTTCATCCCCCACGGCGGTCGAAAGATGTAAGTCATGTAAGTTTTTCTTTAAGCAGTGAAAGACTTCGCAACCACTTCGTAGAGCCTCGGCAAAAGTTTCAAATCCATGAGGAACAATCATGAATTCTTGAATTTCTAAACCGTTGTTGGCGTGAAGTCCCCCATTTAAAATATTCATTAAAGGTACTGGAAGACGTAAATTCCCTTCATTAAGCCCTAGCATTTGATTCATCACAAGAAAAAGGGGCTGTTTATCGTGAGCAGCAACTGCATGAACAAAGGCTAACGAAATTCCTAAAAGGGCATTAGCGCCATACTTTTCTTTTTGAGGCGTTCCATCCGCTTGAAGCATTGTTCGATCAAGCTCATGAACATCACTGAAACTTTTTCCTTCCAGTAATCGACTTAGATCCTCATTCACATTCTTAACTGCTTTAAGAGTTCCTTTGCCAAGAAATCTTTTTGGATCACCATCTCGAAGTTCTAAAGCTTCATGTTCGCCAGTAGAAGCTCCAGATGGCACCATAGCTCTTCCCCAGCTACCGTTGGATAAAGTCATTTCAACTTCAATAGTGGGGTTACCACGGGAGTCTAGAATTTCTCGTCCATGAATTTTTGAAATTTTATAAGCCATAATAAAAAACCCTCGTTGGAGTATCCTAGATCTAACTTCACTCTTTGGTCGAGTAAAATGCTAACTCAGATACTAACGAGGGTTCAAACAGAATCCCTAAAAGCTTGGGCTTTTAGTATTAGTCGTTCTTTTCTTCTCGGAACTCGGCTTCTATCGGTTCGTCCTCTTTTTTGCCGCTCGAATCACCAGTGGCTTCTTGACCCTGTGGGCCACCCGCTCCTTGTGCCGAGGTTTTATACATTGCCTCAGCCATTTTATGAGAAAGTGCCGTCAGCTTATCTAGGCAAGCCTGCATCCGATCGAACTCTTCTTTCTGAACAGCTTCTTTACTTTCTGTAACGGCAGCTTCGATGTCCCCTTTAATGTCCGTAGGAACTTTATCTCCGTTTTCTTTAAGAAGCTTTTCAGTGTTGTAAACAAGATTATCTAAGTTGTTTTTTAGAGAAACTTGTTCTCGCTTCTTTTTATCCTGTTCAGCATTGGCTTCAGCGTCCTTAACCATTTTCTGTATGTCAGCTTCGCTGAGTCCGCTACTTGCAGTGATTTTGATCGACTGCTCTTTGCCAGTCGCTAAATCTTTGGCACCTACGTGAACAATGCCGTTAGCATCAATGTCAAAAGTAACTTCGACTTGTGGAACTCCACGTGGAGCTGCGGCAAGACCCGTAAGCTGGAATCTGGCAAGAGTGCGGTTGTCATAAGCGAACTCTCGTTCCCCTTGAAGAACATGAATTTCTACTGTTGTTTGATTGTCTTCCGCAGTTGAAAACACTTGGGTTTTCTTGGTCGGAATGGTGGTATTTCTTTCAATCAACTTAGTGAACACATGTCCTAGAGTTTCGATACCCAAAGAAAGCGGAGTCACATCTAACAATAGAAGGTCTTTAACTTGACCGCCAAGGACTCCCCCCTGAATAGCGGCACCAATAGCAACCACTTCATCAGGGTTTACACTCTTATTAGGCTCTTTTCCAAAAAACTTCTTAACGGCTTCTTGGATTTTTGGAACACGGGTCGACCCTCCTACCAACACCACTTCGTCAATGTCGGCTGCAGTTAAACCAGCGTCTTTGAGAGCTTGTTTACAGGGCTCAATCGATTTTTGAATCAAGTCATCAATCAACTGCTCAAACTTAGCTCGGCTAAGTTTAACCTGTAAGTGCTTCGGCCCGCTCGCATCGGCTGTAATAAAGGGCAAATTAACTTCAGTCTCAAGAGAAGATGAAAGCTCAATCTTGGCTTTTTCCGCAGCCTCTTTCAGCCGCTGTAGAGCCATTTTGTCTTTACTTAAATCGATGCCTTGGTCTTTCTTGAACTCAGCGATTAACCATTGGATGATTCTTTGGTCGAAGTCGTCACCACCTAAGTGTGTATCACCGTTCGTGGACTTTACTTCGACGACATTGTCTCCGACATCAAGAATAGAGATATCAAAAGTACCTCCTCCAAAGTCGTAGACCGCGATCTTTTCCTCTTTTTTCTTATCAAGGCCGTAAGCTAATGCAGCTGCGGTAGGCTCATTGATTATACGCTTAACTTCAAGACCTGCAATTCGACCAGCATCTTTAGTAGCTTGTCTTTGAGCATCGTTAAAGTAAGCAGGCACTGTAATAACGGCCTCTTTCACTTCTTGACCTAAATAATCCTCAGCACATTTTTTGAGCTTTTGAAGAATGAGCGCTGAAATTTCAGGGGCGGAGTAATTTTTACCTCTGATATCCACCGCAACATCATTGCCATTTTTTACTACCTTGTATGGAACAAGCTGAGTTTCCCCAGTAACCTCGTCATAACGCCTTCCCATAAACCGCTTAGCTGAATAAACAGTGTTTTCGGCGTTGGTGATAGCCTGTCGTTTGGCAACAGTTCCTACTAAACGCTCACCATCTTTCGTAAAAGCTACTACGGAGGGAGTGGTTCTTCCTCCTTCCTCATTGGCGATCACTTTAACATCGCCACCTTCCATAACCGACACACATGAATTGGTCGTTCCTAAGTCAATTCCGATAATTTTGCTCATATAAGTTCTCCTTATCTGTACGAGCGGTAATATGGGTTCGCTTTTTTTTAAGTCAACTCGAAAAAGGAAGGGACTTGACTCTATTTCAAAAATTAGCAATTTAAGAGCTGAGTTTGGAGGTTACAAATGCCGTTATACGAATATAAGTGCGATAGTTGTGAGAAAACCTTTGAAGTTATTCAGAAATTTTCAGATGAACCGCTTAAAGATTGCCCTGAGTGCGGTAAAAGCGTGGAAAAACTAATGTCCCTTGGCAGCTTCCAACTGAAAGGGTCGGGCTGGTACAACACCGATTACAGAAAAAGCTCCTCTTCCTCTAAACCCTCTTCTGAAGGACAGGCCTGTGGGACTCCATCCGGCGGATGCGGAAAACCGGCGTGTTCAACAAATTAATTATTCCTTAAACTACTGTTTTTTTTGGCTTTTAACTTTTTCTCATCGACCCTTTCCTTGACTTTTAAACAAAGGCCACCAATATTGGCTCGTTCGATTTTTATTTAAGGAGGAAAAACATGAACATTCGTCCCTTACACGATCGTTTAATCGTGAAGCGTTTCGAAGAAGAGGAACGCACAAAAGGTGGAATTATCATTCCTGATAACGCCAAAGAAAAACCCCAACAAGGTGAAGTGATTGCTGTTGGTGCTGGAAAAGTTTTAGAGGATGGCAAAAAAGCTCCTCTTGAAGTCAAAAAGGGCGATCGAGTTCTTTTTGGCAAATACTCCGGAACCGAGATCAAGATCGATGGAACCGAGTATTTAATGATGAGAGAAGAAGACATTCTCGGAGTCATTGAAAAGTAATTAATCAATAAGGAGATTATTTATGTCAGCAAAAGAATTACGTTTTAGAGAGGAAGCCCGTTCGTCGATCCTCAAAGGGGTCAACGTTTTAGCGGAAGCTGTGAAAGTAACTCTTGGACCTAAAGGTCGCAATGTAGTTATCGAGAAATCCTTTGGCGCTCCTACCATCACTAAAGATGGTGTGACAGTTGCTAAAGAAGTGGAACTTGAAAACAAGTTCGAAAACATGGGCGCTCAAATGGTTAAAGAAGTCGCTAGCAAAACGAATGATGACGCTGGTGATGGAACAACCACTGCAACTGTGCTTGCACAAGCCATCTTCCGTGAAGGTGCCAAGGTTGTTACCACTGGTCATAACCCCATGGAACTCAAACGCGGCATCGACAGAGCTGTCGAAGCTGTGGTTGCAGAACTCAAAAAACTAAGCAACCCCATCAAAGGCGAAAAAGAGATCGCTCAAGTTGGAACCATCTCCGCAAACAATGATCCTACAATCGGAAAA
>DDPO01000024.1:0-346 GCA_002342225.1 Bdellovibrionaceae bacterium UBA2466
ACGATTCTCAGGATTACATTTCACTCTGTCTGAGATGTAACTCCAGACACCCTCTCGAAAGTTCCACTGGTTATCAAAAAAATCCAAGTTATGAGCTTCAACAAAGAAACTTCCATCGGGGGTTAAATGAGAAAGGACATTTCGTAATGTGCCCAAAAGTGAGAACTCTGATTCGGATTGCTCAAGTGCCTGATGGCTGGCAAAAATAGTCTGAAAAGTTTCATCTAATTCAAACTTGCTAAGTTCCAACGGGTAAATCTGGAAGCGAGATTGTTGTTTTTGAGTTAATTGCTCCCTTTCAATTCGGATAGCGCTCATTCGAGAGGGGCAACTTTCGATCACTGAA
>DDPO01000024.1:419-1266 GCA_002342225.1 Bdellovibrionaceae bacterium UBA2466
AGCACCGATCCCGAGGTTTTATCGCAAAAGGTAAGCGCAAAATTGAGCTTTCCTTGTTCATCTCCGTAGAGATCGATAAGGTAACGGCTTATCTGATCATTATTAATAATTGCGGAATCTGAAATTAAGTTCTCGCGAGGGTAGAGAAACTGATTGAAAACAAAACTACCAGCGAGTTTTTTAATTTGATGGATTGGAGTCATTAATAGAACTCCAATATTCTACCATAGAAGATGTAGAAATCAGAAACTGACAGGCTTAAACTCTGGCCGCAGCGTGATAAAAGTTAAACTGGCTGAATCTTTTGTTGGAAAGCCTCTATTCTCAACGCTTTTTTAAACGCGTCGAGATCGTTTTGTGGAATTTGGCAGGTTCTGTTTTCACATAAATAAAGAGTTGTTTTGTTCTCTAAGGTGTTTTTGTCAGTGAACAAACCATTTTTCGTTTCATCGGGGCTTTTGACCGCAACTATTTTGTTGGGGATGAATCTTTCACGAATCGCTTGAAGCCAATCCTCTAATTCCTGATCGTTCCCTGGAACAAGAACGAATTCCTGAGAACGATTTTGAAGTAGCTCTAAAGCAATCAACAGTTGGCTTGATGCTTGAGGAAGTGTTCTCATTTGAGGTTCATAGGTTTTAAGAGCCTGTTCTGCGATCACCGAATAAGATTCATTATAGGTAAGTTTCCCCAAGCGAACGAGCGCAGTGATAGCGATTGCACTGCTGGATGGCGTTGCTCCATCGTAAGTTTCTGAAGGACGAATCACTAGATCATTTTGTTTAGGAGGTGAAAAGAAGAATTGTTTTGTAGAGGAGTCCCAAAAAAGCTCAATCATTCTTCGGGT
>DDPO01000024.1:1324-3223 GCA_002342225.1 Bdellovibrionaceae bacterium UBA2466
TGAGCGTAATCCTCCAGAAAGCCTTCAACTTTCGATTCACTCCCTGAATAAACATGTTTTAATGTCTTGCCATCCCACAAATTGTCCAAAATGAAATTAAGCGCTTTTTCAGCTCGCTCGAGATAGCTCGGTTCGTTTAAAACCTGATGAGCCAAAGCGATAGAGTGAATCATCATTCCATTCCATGAAGTGAGACACTTGGTATCTATTCCGGGTGCTATTCGTTTTTGCCTTAGGCTAAAAAGTTTGCGTTTTGCAAGAGCAAGAGTTTCTTCAAGCTCGGCCTCTGAGAGATTGAGTTGAGCGGCGAGTTCCTCCCAGCTCTCAGTTCGATGCAAAATATTTTGGTGCTCCCAGTTTCCGTTTTCAGAAACGTTAAAGACCTTATTAAAAACTGCAGCTATCTCTGAACCAAGAGCCTTGTCGATCTCTTCTTTTGACCAGATATAAAACTTACCTTCAACTCCTTCACTGTCAGCATCTTCCGTGCTGTAAAATAATCCCTCGGGCGAATAGAGGGATCTAAAAACATAATCAACCATTTCTCGCACAGTTCGAGCAAACGAGAGATTGTGAGTTGCTTGATAAGCTTCTACGTAAAGCTCGATTAAAAGTGCATTGTCATAAAGCATCTTCTCAAAATGAGGAACAAGCCACTGGTCGTCTGTCGAATAACGATGAAAACCACCCCCAAGTTGATCGTAAATTCCACCGCGAGACCATAATTCAAGAGTAGTGCTTACAATGGTAAGAGCGTCTTGATCTTGACTCGTTCGCCAATGACGTAATGCCAGTCGAAAATCTCCAGTATGGAAAAATTTCGGAGCTCTACCCAATCCACCATACGTGGGGTCAAAAGAACTTTTAGTTTTGTGGAAAGCTGCCTCAGTAAGAGCACGAAAAGCGGGGGCATTGCCAAGGGTTGGATCAGTTTTAGCGAGATCTCTTAAAGCGTTTAGAAGTTCTCCAGCCGATTTTTTAACTTCGCTCTCCCGAGTTTTCCAAGTGTTAGCTACCCCCATCAAGATTTTTTTGAACCCCGGCAATCCCATTCGATCTTCTGGTGGAAAATAGGTGCCTCCGTAAAAAGGCTCCAAGTCGGGAGTTAAAAAAACGGTCATGGGCCAACCCCCACGATGAGTCATTAGCTGAACTGCATTCATGTATATGTTGTCGAGGTCTGGTCGCTCTTCGCGGTCCACTTTGATACTGATAAAATGCTCGTTTAAAATTTTCGCCGTAGCGGTGTCTTCAAAACTTTCGCGTTCCATCACATGACACCAGTGGCAGGCCGAATAACCAATAGAGAGGAAGATGGGTTTATTCTCTTTTTTGGCTCTCTTTAAAGCTTCGGGGCCCCAAGGATACCAATCGACTGGGTTATGAGCGTGCTGCAACAGGTAAGGGCTTGTTTCAGAAGCGAGCCGGTTGGTCGAAGAGGGTTTATTCATAGGTCTCGCAGTTTAGTGAGGACTTTAAAGGAAGTCACGTCCGTAAAGCCCCGTCACCAATGCGCTGCGAAAAAATAAGCTATTGAAAAGATGAGGGTTTTTGTAATGTCTATTGATTTGACACGTTGCATATGATAAAACTCCCCGTCCTTAAGAAAGATTGCTTTCTATCGGACCAAACTCTTTGGGGGGGAAATGAAAAGTCAGATATTTTCGCTAGCAGTTATACTACTTATTTTCACTCAAGCGGTTTTAGGTGCTGAAAAATCAAAGTCTAGTCAACGGGCTCTATCTCAAAGCAAAGCTTCAACTTCAGCCAATCTCCGAGTGAACAGCGTAAAAACAAAGAGTGCCATCGGGACATCCGGTCTTGAATCGCTCTACGGATTTCTAGAATTTCGCCCCTCTTACACATCGGTTCAAGGCGAAATTCACACTGAGAACACAG
>DDPO01000024.1:3367-21258 GCA_002342225.1 Bdellovibrionaceae bacterium UBA2466
TGGATACATTACAAGTTTTAGAAACCAGTTTCTTTTGACCTATAAGTTTAATGAACTTGTTAGTGTCGACCTAAGTTACCATCCGATTCTTCATGCTTATTCAAAAGCAGGTATCACAACTTCAAAAGGAACTTTGCAGGCCAATCCAGGGTCTGACCACCAGTTTGTTTTGCAACCCACTTTTCATCCTACGAGTCAGTTAACTGTTTTAGTTCCGGTCGTTTACCAAGTGACCCATTTTAAGCAGATGGACGGAGCTTCCAACTCTTCAGCTTGGAGAAAGTTCGTCACTTTCTGGCCTGAGATCGATTATGAAATCAACCCTATGCACACAGTGGGCATTGCTTACTATACGGATAATTTGATTTCGGATTATGGCTCTGGGCTAAACCTTTCAAATGGTTTTAGAAACGGAGTTACCCAGTTGGTGTGGGGCATCAATCTCTAAGCGTATTCTCATCGTTTACCGTCCTAAGTTAAAGATTTCTTGATACAATAGGGGGATGAAACCATTTATTACACCCCTCTTGTTCTCGTTCCTTTTTTTTTCACCCCTCTTAATCGCTGATAGCGACACTCTTCCGCTCAATAAAAAAACTAAGGTTATTAAAGAGAGTGATTCTGCTGAAATCACCAAGCAACTAAAGACTGGAAGTTTGAAAGAGGCGCAGTCTACAGTTTCAGCTGAGGAAGAAATAGGACCTAAACCATTTTTAGGTTCTATCAGTGTCTATGGAACTAAGAAACTGAACGAAGTTATTTTAAAAGAACTTTTGGGCAAAGACTTTGATGAGTGGATCAAAAAAGGTCTAGCTGGAGATCCCTCTAGTTTAGATATCGAGAAAAGTCTTATTCAAAAAATTCAGAAAAAATTTAATTTCCCTTTTGCAGAGTTCAGTATCGTTCAGTTTTTCGAGCCTGATAATCTTGCAGTTCACATTGTTCTTGATGTTATCGAAAAAAATGATTTGGCTTCACGAGCTAATTTTTACTCGGAGCCCACCGGGCAATTCACGGATCCTGATCTCTTGATTCAATCTTGGATGGAATATGAAAATCTCGGAATGGATCTTATTGAATCTGGTCAAATTGCACCTGATGGCACAAAGTGTGAAGCTTTGCACTGCCCCTTTGGGCATGAACACACCAAACTGAAACGCTACGGACCTCTTTTTACAGAGGGGGTTAAGAAAAATTCCGAAAAGTTAATAGAGATCTTAAACAAAGATAAGAGGGCTGATTATCGAGCCAGTGCCGCATTTCTATTGGCTTATTTACCGAACGGCAAGAAAGTAGTGTCTACTCTAGTGGACCGAATTCGAGATCCCGACCAAGTTGTCAGAAATAATGTCCTCAGAGTTTTGGGGGATATTTCTGAGTTGCGGCCTGAGTTTGCTATTCCTGTGAATCCTTTGATACCAGCTTTGAACTATCCAAGAAGTACGGATCGTTCTAAAGCAGTTTTTGTTGTGTATTCTCTGGCTGCACACTCAAGTTCTGCTCGGGAGGAACTGCTAAGAGATGGCGTTCCCAATTTATTGCTTTTACTGGACACTAAAATTCCCGATCAACGTGACTTAGCTTATAACACTCTCAAAAAAGTGTCTGGGAAAGATTATCCAGTGAGTGATCTCGTGAGTTGGAAAAATTGGTATGGGAAACTCAAGAAAGATAAAGGCTTGCCAGCCGCAAAGTAAATTCAACTCAGTTTTTTGCTAGCCCGAGTTAATCGATCTCGGATAGCAGGCCAAAGCCCACTTCGGAAATCGGGTATTGTACACAAAATCATTTCCGAATCACTTTTGTCCAAGTCTCTAAGTTGAGAAAACAGAGTTTTTGCACCTTGAACGCTATCATTTTCGTTTTCCGCCAAGTGATAAAACTTAACTTCCGAAAAAACGTTTAAGAATTTATTGCGAATATCCGCGCTAAGAATAAATGGAGTCAAAACACTCAACCTGTTTTTCAGTTTTGTAAAGTCTATTTCCGAAATATTCCCTTCCCATCGATACATCGGTTTTCTCGGAGCATAATGAGACTCAAGTAATCCTGGAGCAATGGGTGATCTTGCAGCGATCGACGGCAAACCAAGTTCTGAGTGCAGACCGTGAAATCTTGCTCCTAAAGCTTTTTGTAATGCTTCAATCGAGACCCCTCCCGGTCGCAGTATATTGACGGACCCCTCAGAGTCGACTGAGCAAATGGTCGACTCCAGTCCGACTGAACATTCGCCACCTTCCAAACAGTAATTAAGATGCGCTCCTAATTCAGCTAACACATGTTCGGCTTTAGTAGGGCTGATTCTCCCGAACTGATTAGCGCTTGGAGCAGCTAAAGGTAAACCGCTGCGCTTTAAAACCTCTTGTGCCACAGGATGAGCAGGGGACCTTAGGCCCACAGTCTCAAGTGAGCTTGTCACAAGATCTGAAATTCTGGGATGTTTGGGAAAAATAATTGTCAAAGGACCTGGCCAAAACGATTCCATGAGTCGGTTGCTCGATTCGATTTGTAAAGCGGTCATTGTTGATATCGAAATCAAATTCAAGTCGTGGAGCTTCTCACAGCTTTTCAGAGTTTCCGGCACATGCACAATCAGGGGATCAAATGAGGGTCTGCTTTTAAATAAAAATATTTTTGCAACAGCTTCATCGCTTAGTGCATTTCCCGCAAGGCCATAAACAGTTTCTGTCGGAAGACCAATAACATCTCCCGATTTTAAAGCATTGACCGCAATTTCAATGTTCTCTGCTATGGGATTTAAAAGCTTGGTTTTTGAAGCAGGAGTTTGCACGGTGAATTCGTTGCGACGATTTTTAATCTCGTCTTATTGTTTCGATAATCAACTCTTTGAACTCAGGTAAGTCATCGAGCCCCGAAACGCATCGACCCGGAGTTTGGTTGACTAAACGGGTTTTAAAAAAGCCCCAAGAGCTGCCTCCATTGAGATAATAAGGAGTACGGCCCGGACTAATCACTTTAACCGCAAAATTGAGCGTATCCTTAAAATGAGCGTGGCTTCTTTCGTGAAGAACTTTAGAAAGCTTTAAAGTCCACGTATAAGGGGCTGTTGCCGTTGCAATCCATTCCTCTCGTTCTGTCCAATCAAATCTTCTTTCAGGAAACCCTTCTCGCCCCTCCCAACCGGTTACAAAAGCGACTTCTGTGCCCCAAGGTAATGAAGTATCGGTAAAGTTAAGAAGGACATCTCCTTGAACTGAAGTGAAGTGCTGGCAAGAGAGTGTATAGTTCCTACCCAAAACTTTGAGTTCAAACCCCCAAAGGGTGGTTGTAGACAAAAAGAGAGCCAGTAAGAGTTTCGATTGCATGAACAAAATCCTCGCAAAATTGACTACAAGATGTACGCTATTGCGCTTTAAATCGCTACTATTTTCGATGACAGTCCTGTGACAATTCCTACAGTAGAGAGGCTATAAACTAGAGCCAAGGTTAGGCTTGTATGAAAATTCATTTGTGGGGCACAGATTTTAGGCGAAGTTCAGCCGAAATGAGAAAAAAGCTCGCTATAGCTTTGCCCGAAAGACAAGGAAAACTTAAAAATATCATATCTTTAGGTTTCCAGGATATTGTTTACTTATGGACCTGTAATCGAGTCGAGTTTTATACTACGGCGGAAGATTATTTCTCAGATACTCGTCCTTTATGGCTTAAAGTTTTGAACCATTTTGGTTTGACCGAAGAGGATTATTACCGGGGTTACCATTTTGAAGGAAAATCTGCCCTTCGGCATTTGATGCGAGTGGCTTCCTCTCTTGAATCGATGGTAGTCGGAGAACCCCAAATTTTGGGTCAGCTTAAAGGGGCTCTTGCCTTTAATCGAGAAAACCAGTTGCCCATCGATAAGCACCTTGAGCAATGTTTTCATCTCTGTTTCGAGACTGCAAAAAAAGTTCGAAGTGAGACTGCGATTGCTGAGAAGCCAGTTTCAGTGGCTTCTCTGGGACTTAAATACTTGGTTTCGATGGAAGGCGAATATCCTCTTAAAAAAGCGGTGGTCGTAGGGCGAAGTCCTATTAGTTTAATGGTTCTTCAGTGGCTGAAGAAAAACCGGACTGAGGTTCCTGTTGTCTGGGTGAATCGCTCAACAGAGGTTTTGAAAAGTTACCCTGAATTTCAAGGGGTCGAACTCCAATCGCTCGAAAACTTTTTAAAAGGTGAGACAACATTTTCTCATCTTTTTACTTCTACTTCGAGCATCGAGCCTATTTTTAAGAGAAGTTTTTTTGAGAAATTAGGGCGAGATAAAAAATTAGTCTTCGATTTTGCGGAGCCGCCTGACGTTGAACACTTTGTTTTACAGCCGGTGAGGGTTATTCACATGGAAGACCTCATGGACGAGGCCAAGACCAACAGCCTTGAGAGGGCGGAGAGTGTTGCAGTGGCCGAGAAGATGATTGAAGCGGCGATGAGAACCTATTGTCTCGATCAAAAAGAAAAGCCCATTCTGAGAGATTTTAACGCGATTGAACCAGAGTTTTTAAAGGAGTTAGAAGCGACTCTTCTATTGATTGAAAAAGAGGTTCCTGAGGAGTTTCAGAGCAGGGTCAAGAAGATCGCTGAAAAATTGGTTAAAAAGAATTTGCATCTTTCTCGTGAGCACCTAAGAGAAATCCTACGACGAGTGACTTCCGAAGAAACCGATTTGATTAGTGGCATATGAAGTACCGGCTTGGAACCAGAAAAAGCGATCTCGCAAAAACTCAATCGAGCCATGTTTTAGAGGCTTTAAAAATCTTAGGGCTGGATTGTGAATTGGTTTTTATTGAGAGTGAAGGAGATCAAAAAAACAACGAGGCTTTGTACCAAATTGAAAACACGACTCCGGGTCTATTTACTAAACAGCTCGAAGTCGCTCTGCTGAATCGAGAAATTGATCTCGCAGTTCACTCATTGAAAGATTTGCCGACTGAGCAGCCCTCTGGACTTAAAATTGGTGCTATTTCGGCTCGTGCTTCGACCGAAGATTGTCTTCTCATTCATCCCGAGGCTTTAGATGGCAATCAGCCTTTGTTTTTGAAACTTGATGCGAGAGTTGGAACTAGTTCGTTAAGACGGGAAGCTCAGTTGTTGAGTGCTCGTCCCGATCTCAAAGTTTCTCCCATTCGGGGAAATTTGCCGACTCGATTGAATGCAATCCGCGAACGAAAATTCGATGCTACTCTTTTAGCAGCGGCTGGTTTAGAGCGTTTAAAACTTAATTGTGATGGGATTCATGTCTTTAAACTCTCTGAAAGAGAATTCCCTCCAGCTCCAGGGCAGGGGGCTTTGGCTATTGAGATTCGAGAAGATGCCTCAGAGGATCTCATTCAAGCACTCAATCAAATTCACGATCCCGTGGGCGCATTGGAAACCCGAGTTGAAAGAAAAGTGCTGAAAGGACTCTTTGGCGGTTGCACTTTGCCTTTGGGTATTCGCTGTTATAAAGAGGGCAACCTCTTAAAAACAAAGGTGTTTATTGGTGTTTTGAAGGATCGAAAATCTCATACTAAGGATTGGTTAGGGTTTCATCATTTTGACATTTCAAGTCAAGACGAACAGACTCTCGTCGATAGCGTAATTGAAAAAGTCAGAGGATTTTTAAATGGATAAAAAGCTAAAAATTTTGGTGACGGGCGAAAATAGAGACTTAGAAGAAAATATTCCGGTAGCTCATTTGGATTCAGAGGTTTCCATACAATGGGTTCAATGGCCTGTATTAGAATTTAAGCGCCTTGATGTGGCAAGTGATCTGCTCCAGAAAGTCGTGGATATCCCTTTTGAATGGATTGTTTTCACAAGTCCTAGAGCCGTTCATTTTTGGACCGAAACGATGGTCGAAGCTTCTCTGGATTTTCCTTTGGAGACTCAAGTGGCCTGCATTGGTGAAAGCACTTCTGAAACGGCCTCAGGCGATGGATACACCCCAGATTTTTACCCCACGGAGCCGGGTAGTGAAAAGTTTCTAGAGGAGTTTGAGGATTTGGTTAGCAATAACACTCAAAAGCCTACCGTTTTGATTCCAATGGCCGAGGGTGGAAGATTAAAAATTGCAGAAAGACTCTCTGAACTTGGATGTCGAGTGACGGTCGTCCCACTTTATCGAACCCAGTCAAGGACTGGATTATCTTCCAGTATTCCTGGAGGAAATTTAGAGGATATTTCTGCAGTAGTATTTACAAGTCCATCTTCCGTCGAGGCAGTGCTCAGTGCCGTTAAAATCCCTCAGACTGCTAAAGTCATCGCTATCGGAACATTTACTCAAGAGCATTTGAAAAAAAGGGGTTATGAGAGCGAGCTGTTACCGGGCTCTAGTTTCGAACGGATAGGAGAAGTTCTATGAGTGACTATCGCCACCGTCCCCGACGCTTAAGAAAGAATCAAATCATTCGAGATTTAGTTCACGAAACAGATCTTCATCTGTCGCAATTAGTACAGCCCTACTTTTTGGCAAATGAGAAAGATGCGAAGGAGCCCATTACGGGATTTTCGGATGTCTATCGCTGGGGCATTGATCTCCTCTCAAAAAAAGTTGAAACCGATCTGAAACAGGGCTTGAAGAATATTTTGTTGTTCGGATCGGCTCCTAACGTTCAAAAAAATGAGAAGGGCACTGCTGCTTATGAGGAAAAGGGCTCATTACCGAACGCGATTCGAACGCTCAAAGAGCGGTTTTCTGACAGTGTCGTGTTGATTTCAGATGTTTGCTTGTGCCCTTACACTTCCCATGGGCATTGCGGTTTGGTGGATGGCTCCGAAGTTGAAAATGATTCTTCGCTAGTTGCTCTAGGAGAGATGGCGTTAGTTCACGCTAGAAGTGGAGTCGACATTGTGGCCCCCTCCGACATGATGGACTTTCGAGTAGGCTATATTCGAAACTTATTAGATGAAGCGGGTTATGATCAAACTTCAATCATGTCCTACACTGCGAAGTATGCTTCTAGCTATTATGGTCCGTTCAGAGAGGCTCTGGGTTCAGCTCCTAAAGGAACCGATCGAGCGACTTATCAAATGGATTTTAGAAATCGAACCGAAGCTCTTAAAGAGCTCGAACTTGATATCGCTGAAGGTGCAGATATGGTCATGGTGAAGCCTGCATTGGCCTATCTCGACATTATCAAAGACTTTAAAGAGCGCAGTTCAGTTCCTGTTGCTGCTTATAGCGTCAGTGCGGAATATCAAATGGTGAAATTGATGGCTCAGCAGGGGTTAGTCGATGAGAGAAAAATGGCTCTCGAGAATCTATTGGCCATTCGTCGTGCAGGGGCCAATATCATCATTACTTATTTTGCCGAATTTCTTGCCGCTGGAGGTTGGCTTAAATGAACACTTCAAAGTCGCAAGCCCTTTTTGATAAAGCAAAAAAAATGATACCTGGAGGGGTAAACTCTCCGGTAAGGGCGTTTAAATACGTCGGTCGAGATCCGATCTATTTTGACCGAGGCCAGGGGCCTATTCTTTATGATGTCGACGGTAATTCCTATATCGATTTTTGTGCTTCATTTGGTCCGTTGATTTTAGGTCATTCTCACCCGGCCATTTGCGCTGCTCTCATTGAACAAGCGGGCAAAGCGACGACATTTGGGGCTTGTCACGAAAAAGAGGTCAAGCTTGCTGAGTTGATTTTGAAGGCCTTTCCCTATCTAAGTCACGTCAGGCTTTTAAATAGCGGTACTGAGGCCGTGATGACTGCTGTTCGAATTGCCCGCGGAGCCACGGGGCGGCCGAAGATCTTAAAGTTTGAAGGGTGCTACCACGGTCATAGTGATGGTCTTTTAGCGAAATCGGGGAGTGGTGTTGCAGAGCTCGCAGAGAGCTCTTCCAAAGGAGTTCCTGACAGTATAGTAAAAGAGACTGTTATTGCCCGTTTTGATTCTATCGAAAGTATTGAGAAAGCTTTTAAGCAGTACGGTCAAGAAATAGCCGCTGTCATTATAGAGCCTATACCTGCCAATGAAGGCTTGTGGGTTCCCCTTCAGGCGCACTTGGAGGAGATTTGCATGTTGGCGCGATTGCACGGCTCGCTCATCATTTTTGACGAAGTCATCTCGGGCTTTCGAGTGGGATTGGGTGGTGCCGCAGGGTTTTTTAACTTGAAACCGGATCTGGTTACTTTGGGTAAAATCATTGGAGGCGGTTTGCCACTGGCGGCTTGTGTTGGAACTGAAAGAGTCATGTCTCAAGTGGCTCCTTTGGGGCCAGTTTATCAGGCAGGAACATTGTCTGGAAACCCGCTTGCGACTGCAGCTGGAATTGCGGTTCTGACAGAGCTGTTCTCCAAGCCTCCTTACGAGATTCTTGAGAAAAGAACAAAAAAGTTCGTAAGTCGGCTCAAAGAGGAAGTTTTACCCAGTTGGGATTTCGCTCAGATGGGTTCGATATTTTGGATGTCACCTGCAAAATTGACAGGAGCTTTTCCTCCAGTCGTCAATGACGAAACCAAGCAATCTTATGCTCAGTTTTTTAGGGCTGCCCTCGAAGCCGGAGTCTACTTTGCTCCGTCTCCGTTTGAAGTAGGTTTTGTCTCAACAGCTCATACTGATGATGTGCTGGACGAGACAATTAATAAGTTAAAAAAATGTCAACGATAGTACAAAAACGCTGGGCCAAACTGTTTCTTGCTGTGGCCATTCTTATGCTTACCCAAGTGGTATGGTGGCTCGATGTGTTTTCAAGACACGTTAATACTATTGCCGAGCTCCGAAAGGAGAATTCAGTACTACAAGGCACTATTCGTGACCCTGGAGTTATTGAAGCTATCGAAACATTTACGGCTCGAAAAAAAATGATGTTTTATTCGGAAACTTTTGTTTTTGGAGTACTAACAGCCCTAGGACTCTATCTACTTTTTAGGGCTTTAAAGAACCAGGAAAAAGCTCGAGATCTCCAGAAACAGTTTATTGAGACTGTGAGTCACGAATCAAAAACCCCTTTAACTGCTCTAAAACTGCGCCTTGAATCTATTTTAGAGAAAAGTGAAAGCGATGCTCAACTTTCAAAAGAACTGAACCAGTCACTCGAAGAGGTGAGACGGTTGGTTTCCGTTTTCGATAAGACCTTAAGCCTCAACCGAATGGAAAGCTTGAGTTTTCGTTTCGAAGAGGTCTCTTTTTCAGAGCTTACTCAGCAAGTAATGAGGAGAATGGATCCACTCTTCAAGCAAAAAAATGTGAAGTTAAGTTCTTCGATTTCAAATGATGTCTGGGTTCGAGGGGACCTATTCGCTCTGCAAAATCTAGTTCAAAGTTTATTAGAAAATGCAGTGATCTACAACGACAAAGAAACACGCGAAGTAGCTGTCGAATTGAGGGAAGTAGCTGGTGCTGTGAAATTGAAGATTACCGACAACGGACCTGGAATTTCACAGGAAGAGAGAAACAAAATTTTTGAAAAGTTTTTCCGTGGTAAATCGAGTCGGAGAATCCCTGGAACAGGGTTGGGCCTTTACTTAGTGAAGCATACTGTAGAAATGCATTCTGGAAAAATTGAACTTTCTTCATCGTCATCAAACGGAGCACAATTTGAAGTCACGTTTCCCAGAAAAGGAGATAAGAGTGACTCCTAGAATTTGCATTATTGAAGATGACCCTACAATCCGTGAGCTCGTTTCTGGAAAGCTTTCACAGAGAGGTTATTCGGTGGAGTCTTTCGATGAAGCCGAGAATGTAGTGAAGTTAGGAGAGGCCCTATTCGATTTGTATATAGTTGATGTGATGTTAGCGGGAGAGATAAGTGGTCTGGAACTTTGCCGATTGCTCAAACAGAAACAGCCCACCTTGCCAATTTTGATACTCTCAGCTTTATCGGAACCTACCGATCGTGTTGAGGGGTTAAAAATGGGGGCGGATGACTATTTGACGAAACCCTTTGAGATGGAAGAACTACTTTTGAGAGTTGAGGGAATGCTCAAAAGAAGATCATGGTACTCAAGCTTGCCCTCAGACCTGTCGGTTTTCGAGTGGGACGACTGTGCTGTAGACTTCGTCAAGTTTGAGGGGCGTCGAGCAAAAGACGTTTTTCCACTCAGTCAAAAAGAGTGCATGCTGATGAAGCTTCTCGTTGAAAAAGAGAATCAAGTGGTCACGCGAGATGAGATTTTAAATCAGGTTTGGGGTTATGATGTGTTTCCCTCATCGAGAACGGTAGATAACTTTATTTTGAGACTTAGAAAACATTTCGATAACCCAGGGCAACCCAAATATATTCATTCGATCAGGGGAGTCGGATATAAATTTACAAAAAAGGGAGTTCTATGAAGCCGGTTCAGTCTCCGCTCATGATGCGATACCTTGCAGGAGAGTCTATTGGTCGCTATCCAGTCTGGATGATGAGACAAGCGGGTCGTTATTTGCCGAGTTATCGCGCCATAAGAGAGAAATATTCATTTTGGGAAATGGCTTCAAATCCTGAAGTTGCGGCTCAAGTAAGTTTGTTGCCGGTCCATGAACTTCCTGTTGATGCAGTTATTTTTTTCTCAGACATTCTCACGCTGCCCTACGGTTTGGGATTGCCGATCACGATGAAGGAATCTGTAGGGCCCGTGACGGAGAACCCGCTCAGAAGCTCAGATTCTTTTCACGTTTTTAAAGAATTTGATCCCTCTGAGCACACTCGATTTGTGGGACAGGCTCTTCAAATCATTCGAAAAGAGCTAACCCCCGAGAAGGCTCTTTTGGGTTTTGCTGGAGCTCCTTGGACTGTCGGGGCCTATCTTATCGAGGGAAAAGCGAATCGCAATTTTGAAACATTAAAAAGCTGGATGTATTCGTCGCCCGAGCAATTGACTCAATGTCTCCACCTTTTAGGGGAAGCCACTCTGAAATATCTCGAATGGCAATACCAATCTGGCGCGCAGATGGTTCAGCTCTTCGATACTTGGATTGGTCACATGCCAAAATGGTTTTTTAAAGCTCATTATTTAAGAGTTTTAGAGAGAATTTTTAGTGGGCTAAAATCGAAAGGTATACCTGCAATCTATTTTACAAAGCACTCTACCCACCTTATCGAACTCATGGGGCAATTGCCTGTATCTGGTTTTAGCGTGGACGAGCTGCAATCTCTCTCCGAACTCGACGAAAAGTTTCCCAAAACTACTTTCTTGCAGGGAAATCTGGATCCGATTCTTCTGCTCAAAGGAACCGAAGCTCAAGTTCGATTAAAGACTCGCGCTTTAGTACAGGAGGCTTCTCGCCTTGATCGTAAAGTTATTATGAATCTAGCTCACGGTATTTTACCTGGAACTCCTGTCGAAAATGCAAGAGCCTTCTTGGAGGAGGCAACGACTCTATGGGTTTAAAAGAGCTCATTAATAAGTACTCCACTTCAGGCCCGCGATACACTTCTTATCCAACAGCGCCTCAATGGGTCGATTCATTGACTGTCGAAGCTTATCGGGAGCAACTTAAAAAAAGCTTTTCTAAAAAAACAGACCCTATCGCACTTTACGTTCACATTCCTTTTTGCGAAGCTCTTTGTTATTACTGTGGTTGCAACATTCAAATCACTAAAGACCATACAAGAAGCCAGACCTATTTGAATTCTCTCATCAAAGAGATGAAAACGGTTACTGAAGTGATTGNNTGGTAGCCGTCAGTCGCTGTCTCAAATTAGTTGGGGAGGTGGAACCCCTACTTTTATGACCGTTGATGAAATAACCAAGCTCCATGAAGCCACTCTACAGTTTTTTGATCTCGTTCCTAATGCTGAAGTCAGCATTGAAATTGACCCCAGAGTTACAAGTCGTGAGCAACTCAAAGTTCTTAGGGAGTTGGGATTCAATCGAGTGAGTTTAGGTGTCCAAGATTTTAATGAAGACGTACAAAAAGCTATCAACAGGGTTCAGTCGGTCAAAATGACGGGAGACATGCTTAAATTTTGTCGTGAGCTTGGATTTGAAGGTATCAATTTCGACCTGATTTATGGGTTGCCACTTCAAACGCGTGACTCCTTTAAAAAGACCGTGGAACAAGTTGTCCAGCTAAAACCTGATCGCATTGCACTCTATAACTATGCTCATTTGCCATCGTTAAGACCACATCAAAAAATCATGGACAAATTCGCCCGACCCGACACCGAGGAGCGACTTGCCATTTTTCTGGATGGCTACCAAGAGTTTACTGACCACGGTTATCAATCTATCGGTCTAGACCATTTTGCGCTTGATACTGATGAGCTTTTTCGAGCCATTGAGAAAGAGACCCTTTACCGGAACTTCATGGGTTACACGGTGAAGAGAGGTGCAGGAATGATTGGAATCGGTGCTTCTGCCATTGGCGAAATAGGCAATAGCTACTTCCAAAATATAAGAGAGGCTAAAAATTACGAGGAGAGTGTTGCCCAAACTGGAATGGCGGCTTTCCGAGGCCTTCTTCTGAGCCCCGAAGACGAAAAGCGTAAGTGGATTATTCAGCAGCTCATGTGTAAATTTATTCTTAGATTTTCAGATTTCCAATCTCGTTTTGGAAGTGATTTCAAAGTTGAATTTGAATCAGAGCTTCGAAAGCTCGAAGATTTTTCAAAAGAGGGAATTTTAAATCTCACATCGGAGGGGATTGCGATTTCCGAGCTAGGGCGGTTAGTTATTCGTAATGTCGCGATGGTTTTTGATGCTTACTTAAATTTGCCTGGTAAAGCTACTTATTCAAAAACGTTATGAAATGGTCTACTTGGTTAAAACAGAGCAATTCCATTATTTTAGAGTACGACCATATTCCACAGGAACAAGTAGAGACTTTTGAAGAGCAAATCGCAGAGGTTGAAAAGTATTATCAGTTTTCGACTGTGGAGGAGATCTCAAAACGAACAATACAAAAAAAACGACAGGGGCTAGCGGCTATCACTTTCAGTAATCCTCGGGTGAGTGTAATTTTACGAGCTTTGCCATGGCTGCGATCAAAAAAAATTCCTTTCACTATTTTTTTGCGAGCCGACTGTATCGGGCTCAATAAGCTACCTGTAGAGGAAGAGATCGAATGCTACATCAAAAAATATCCTGAAATTTCAAAGGAAACAGCCTTTGAAGGTGGAAAAGAGGAAAGTTTTTTAAAGTCTCTTCGAAGCCAGGTAGGGGCTTTACCCGTGGATATTTTAGATCCTACCCAGTTCTTCTGTACTTGGGGAAAATTGAAAGAGATACCCAAAGAGTTGGTTGAGTGGGGTGTTTCTTTATATTTAGTGCCTGAAAAAAGGTCGACTTTAGACGACGAAATATTATTTATGCGACATCAATTGGGTGTCACCCCTAGGGTGGCTAGAGCGGTGCAAGCAGTCAGGGGAGTAGTGTGGGGTGAACAGGCTCTGCGCGATTTGAAAATAGCTGGATGTGTTACTGGCGGTTCTGGAGCTGTGACGCAGGAAAGCCAGTGGTGGAACCTTCCGTATTGGCGCTTTTCGACTTGAAAAAATAGGCCCGAGCGATAAAATTTGATCTTCCGTCGATAAAAAACGGCGGATTGATTTGACGTAACTACTGGAGGAATCATGGCAACGAAAGTGGCAAAAGTCGGCGTAAAAAAAGAGGATGGTTGGTTATACTATCTTGATAAAAAAGGGAATGTCTCTCGAGCAAAAATGGGACGTGGAAGAAAGCCTTCCAAAGTGAAGCCTCAAATGGTCGCTAAAGTAGGCGTAAAAAGAGAAGAGGGGTTCCTCTATTTCATCGACAAACAAGGAGACGTTTCCAAAGCGAAACTCTCTCGTCGTGGCCGAAAGAAAAAAAGAAAATAAGAGTTTTTTAGAATCTAAGCGTGGGCTACTGAAGCCCACGCTTTTTTTTTGCCTATTAAGATACTTCGGTTGTCACTCGTCAAAAGGCTATGTTATTGAATAGGTAATATCGGAGCGAATATGAACAACTGCAATTCGAAAATTCCTGCCCCTAAAAATGAACCGGTCATGAGTTACATCCCTGACTCGATTGAAACGAAAGAATTGAAAAAAACGCTTTCGAGCTTAAGTAGTACCGAGACGGAAGTTCCACTAGTGATTAACGGTAAAGCGATTCGTACCGGAAAAACTGAAAATATTAATCAGCCCCATAAACATCAGCACAAGTTAGGTTTTTATCACAAAGCAGGGCCTGAAGAGGTGAGAGCCGCTATTCAAGGTGCTTTGTCAGTTGCAAAAGACTGGGCTGCAATGCCGGCAAGTTCCCGCGCAGCTATTTTTTTGAAAGCTGCTGAATTGTTGGCCACGAAATATCGTCCAATTTTAAATGCAGCAACCATGTTAGGGCAGAGCAAGACCTGTTACCAAGCAGAGATTGACTCGGCTTGTGAACTTATCGATTTTTTAAGGTTCAATTGTTATTTCCAAGAACAGATGTACTCGATGCAACCCATATCAGGACCTGGGATGTGGAATCACATGGAGTATCGTCCTCTTGAGGGGTTTGTTTTTGCCGTGACTCCTTTTAACTTCACCGCTATTGCAGGTAATTTAACTACATCGGCGGCTCTGCTGGGGAATGTTGTTGTTTGGAAACCTGCTTCGACAGCTGTTTACTCGGGCCATTTTATAATGAAAATTCTAGAAGAGGCGGGATTGCCTCCGGGAGTGATTCAGTTCGTTCCGGGAAGTGGTGCTGCAGTGGGCGACCTTTGTATCAAAGACAAGAATTTAGCAGGAGTTCATTTCACTGGGAGCACTGGAGTCTTTCAGGATATGTGGAAGAATATCGGAAACCAAATCCATCAATATCGAAGCTATCCAAGGATTGTCGGAGAAACTGGAGGTAAAGACTTTGTATTTGCTCACCCCTCTGCCGATGTGGAAGCGCTTGTTGCTAATACCATCCGAGGTGCTTTCGAGTATCAGGGGCAAAAATGTTCGGCTGCTTCGAGAGCTTATATTCCGAAAAGTCTGTGGAAAGAGGTTAAGGAGCGGCTGATCTCGGAAGTCAAAACTATCAAAATGGGAGATGTATCCGATTTTAGTAACTTCATGAGTGCGGTCATTGATAAAAAATCTTTCGACAATATTCGCTCTTATATCGACGGTGTTGGTAAAGCTTCAGATGCCGAGATTATCGTAGGTGGTCAATGCCGCGACGAGGAGGGGTATTTCGTTGAACCTACGATCATTGAAACAAAAAATCCTAGTTATCGAACGATGTGCGAGGAGATTTTTGGACCGGTGTTAACGGTCTGTGTGTACGATGATCACAAATACGAAGAAACCTTGAAGATTTGTGATGAAACATCTCCCTATGCTCTTACTGGCTGCATTTGGGCTCAAGATCGTAAAGCGATCGATACAGCGTTAAAAGTACTGCATCAGAGCGCAGGGAATTTTTATATCAATAACAAACCGACGGGAGCGGTCGTTGGCCAGCAGCCTTTTGGAGGCGCACGAGGATCGGGCACCAACGACAAAGCAGGTAGTTTGTTGAACCTTTTGCGATGGGTTTCTGTGAGAACGGTCTCTGAGACGTTTTCGCCTCCAAAAAGCTATCGATATCCATTTATGGCCTAGTACAAAATAACTAAAGGACAAAAAATGAAGCGACTTTCGTGGTTACTTATTGTTCCCCTGGTGTGGGGGTGTGTTTCCAGAGAAACTAATGATTTAAAAGATGCTAACCCTTCCGAGACCACTCAAGTGACTTGTTCAAGAGTGACCAGCTTTTTAGGAAACGATCTTGAGAAATACCAAAATGAAGTAGACCAAGCGAGCCGAGAGTATCAAATAGAGCAGTGGCGAGTCGAAACAGCTGACCCTCAAGCTTCACAGGAAAAGTTATCAAAGCTTTTTGAAAACCTTCAGAAAACTTCTTACGATTCAGAGATTTTGAATAAGACAAAAAGTATAGTTTCTCTAGCATCTGTTCTAAAACCCAATGAGTGCCCCAATTTGGTGAAGCTTCATCGTGCTAAACAATTGTTAGAAACCACTATTCTTACTGACGATAAAGTTGCTGAAAAAGAGCGAGCCAATCAAGAGCGCCAAGATGCAATGATGAATCAGAGTAATGGTTTTCGAGTGGAGATCCCCGGGGAGAAAGAGCCCTTATCGAAAGCTCTTTATGGAAAAAAATTGAGAAGTTTAGAAGTTAGAAAAGAGCGTCAGGAGCTTTATCAAAAATACAACTCTGCACGAGCCCAAAAGTGGAATGAATGGGGCTTTAAAGATCTTATTAAGTCTAGAAATGAAGAGGGGCGATTAGCAGGATTTAAAAACTACTACGAATACCGGTTTTTTCGAGGACAGTTAGATTATCGAAGTTATCGCGCACAAGTTGAGGAGATTAAAACTAAGCTAGCTCCCAAAGTGAGAAAAGCTTTAGCTACGATTGGAAAACAATTCAAAATAAATAAAGTTGAAGCTTGGGATATGGGATATCTGCGAGAAAAGGCTGCATCGGGGGATGTAAATAAATTTCTAGAAAAGCTCCCAGAAGCTACAGTGCTCGATATGGCTAGAAAGTTTTATTCGCACCTAGGAATTGATATCGACTCTTACCAATTTACAATGGATCTTTACCCCCGCCCTGGGAAAAATACCCACGCTTTTGCGATGGGGGTCGTTGCTCCTAGAGTGGATTCCAACGGTAACCTTTTGCCTGAGCCTAAGTCGGACATTCGATTCTTAGCCAATTTAAAGCAGCCCGTGAAATGGGAAGACACGAGTACTATTATTCACGAGTTGGGCCATGCGATTCATTTTGGTGAGATTCGTCAGCCATTAGGGATCTTCAGGGGATTTGGATCGGTTGAAACGGAAGCTATTGCAATGACGCTCGAAAGAATGTCCGATTCAAGTGAGTTTCTCGAAATGATTTTGCCGGAATTTACGGGCGTCCCAAAAACAGATTTGAGACCTGTTTTGAATAAACAGGCCAAATCAGCTCAGATCGAGCAGGCCTTTACCCTTTTAAGGCAAGTGTTTTTTAGTGATTTTGAGCATGAAGTTTATTTAAACCCCGATCAAGATTACGGGGTGCTCTGGTCCAAAATGCACAAAGAGTACTGGGGAGTGGAAGTGCCCGAGCAATTTGCAGACTGGGATGTAGAGCATTTTTTGATGGCCCCTGTGTATGTGCAAAACTATGCGATCGGGATTTTGATGGTAGAACAGTTGTACAAGTCTATACTTAAAGAATTTAGAACCTCTTACAAAAGCACTAAAATTGGGGATAAGCTCAGGGCTCAGTACTTCGCTCTTGGGCTGGAAAAGGACTATTTAGGGCTTACTCTAGGGTTTACAGGAAAGCCATTGACGGCAGAGGCAGCCTTGAGGTTAATCAAATAGCACTATGGATACTTTTGAAGTTTGGAAAAATGCCCTGAAAGAGGCCCATAAAATCCTAACCGATTTTATGGAGAGTTCGTCACAAATTGAAAAGTGTTCGGCGTTTACCCGTAAAATTGTTGAGACTTACAAAAGCGATGGCAACATTTTCATTTGTGGAAACGGCGGCTCTCATTGCGATGCTATGCATTTTGCAGAAGAGCTTACCGGAAAAAACCGCTTAGACCGAAAACCCCTTGGAGCTCTAGCTCTGGGAGATCCGAGCCACGTGACCTGTGTTGGAAATGATTATGGATTTGAACATGTCTTTGCTCGACAGTTCGCTGCTCTGGCAAGACGTGGAGATTTACTGATTGGGCTATCCACAAGCGGAAACTCAAAAAATGTAGGTTTAGCCTTTGATGAGGCCAAACAAAGAGGAATTACCACCGTAGCTTTGCTGGGCAGAGACGGGGGATGGCTGAAAGATAAAGCCGATTTGGTCATTATTATTCCAGCGAGAACTTCGGACCGAGTGCAAGAAATGCATATTAAGATTCTCCACACGGTGATTGATGCTGCAGAGAGAGAGCTGTTTCCGTCCTCTTTTTAGTGATTCGCTAAAACATCAAAATCGGGATAATGCTCTTCCATATATTTTTTGAGTTTAG
>DDPO01000024.1:21362-31425 GCA_002342225.1 Bdellovibrionaceae bacterium UBA2466
AAGATTGTCTCCTGTTCAGCATCTCCTAAAGTGACATCAGGAGGCGGCTGATGAGAGGCCAAATAGGATATTTTCTCCGTCTTTTCGTCATGATGGATGGGGGCGTTCAGTGAAATGTCATTATTCGACAGACGTTGAGTCATTTCCTCAACCTCTTTTTCCTTAACGTCCAATTTTTTAGCAAGAAGTTTTACGCCTTGAGAAGGAGATATTCCCTCTTGCTCTAGTTTTTTTTGCTCTTTTCTTAATCGATAAAAGAGACGTTTTTGAGCCTGAGTCGTGCCCATCTTCACAAGTGAGTAATTTTTTAAGATCGCTTCTTGAATATAGCTTCGGATCCACCAAACGGCGTAAGTGGTGAGTCGAACATCTTTGTAGGGGTCAAACTCCTGCACTGCTTTCACAAGCCCCATATTTCCCTCTTGGATGAGGTCTAGAAGTTTGACACGATAATGAACATATTCGAATGCAATTTTGACAACAAACCTGAGATTCGAAGTAATGAGCTTTTGTAAAGTCTCACGATCTTGAGTCTGTTGGTAGTGAACCGCTAGTTCCCTTTCCTCTTCTTTTGAGAGAAGAGGATATTTTTGAATTTCTTGGAGATAGGTTTGAAGCAAGGGATCTGAAGGAATAGTAGTCACAGCCGTTTGCTTGCTGCTTGGTGTTACTGGTTTTGAGACCAGAGAAGAGGACGGTTTTTTAGAACTCTTCACAGGTTTGTCGGTTTTTTTAGCCATGAGCGCACTAGTCATACCAAAAATAAAGGTGCTTTGCTATCAGGGGTAAATAGGTCATGATACCGAGATGGATAAGCTCTTTATTTACCTCACCGATTTGTCAGGTGGAGCCGCCCTTTTCATTATCTTTGGAATTCTAGTTATTTGCGGCTTGGGCTTTCCTCTGCCTGAAGACATACCGTTAATTGCAGCTGGTTATTTGGTTTGGGACGGAACTATCACATGGGTTCCGGCACTTTTGGTCACTTTGGGTGGGGTCGTTGTGGGAGACACTTTGCTGTTCTTTTTGGGGGCAAAGTTGGGGGTCAAATTTTTGAAAAATCGAGGGGTCAACCGCTTATACTCCCCGGATAAAATCAAACGAACTCGGGCCTATTTTCGTAAATACGGAGATAAAATTGTTTTTATAGCGCGCTTTTTTGCGGGCCTAAGAGCTGTCGTGTTTTTCATGGCAGGCTCGATGCACATGAAATATCGTCGGTTCATCTTTTTAGATTTTTTGGCTGCTGTGATAAGCGTTCCTATTTGGATCGGCATTGGCTTTGGCTTGGGCAAGCTTTTCGGCGATCAAATCGACCAAATTTTAAAAGGGGTAAAAGAGGTAAAAACGGTCGTTACAATTATTTTAGCGATTGTAGCCGTGGTCGTAGTCATTAAAGTGGTGGCGAATTATAGGCAAGCTAAAGCAAAGAAAGCTTAAACCGAATCGGTTATCTGAGGCAGCTCAAGGATCGTTCTGTCGCACATCCTACTGCAGCACCAACATCTAAAATACCACCCGTAGCCGTTTTGTTTTCCTGAGGAGTCACTTTTTCAGCTGTGGCTTTAATGATTTTCACTACTTGGTCGGCAGTGAGCTTTGGATTGGCCGAGCGAACTAAGCCAACTGCGCCGGTTACGACCGCAGCAGAAAATGATGTACCACTATTAGTTTCCCATTCATCAATCCATGGGCCGATGAGCTCTTCCCCAGGGGCTGAAATATGTACAGAATTGTGGCCCCAATTTGAGGACTCAAGGAGTTCATCTTGTTCGGTTGAAGCTGCAACGGTTAGTTGATTACTGAGTTTGAATTTTGCAGGATAGATTCCCTGTTTTTCGATATTCTCTCCATCATTTCCAGCTGAAACAACGACTACGACATCATTTTTTCGGGCAAAGTTTATGGCATCAAAGAGCTCTTGGTCGTACCCTTCGCCAGCGAAAGAAAGGTTAATAACAGCTACTCGCTCTTTGGCGGCGTAGTAAATAGCTTGGATAGCATCTTCAGTATCTCCTAACCCTTCATAGTTAAGAAATCTTAAAGGCATAAGCGAGCAATTGGGGCAAACTCCGGCAGCCCCGACCCCGTTGTCCTTGGCTCCAGCGGCAATAGCTGCCACAAAAGTGCCATGTCCGGTTCGGTCAAAAGGTAAAAAGTTTCCTTTGACGAAGTCCCAGCCAATGATGTCATCAATAAATCCATTCTCATCCTTGTCCACACCATTGGAAGGCCATTCTAGAGTTTTTCTTCTTAAATTAGGGGCAACCTCAGGATGATTGTAAATAATCCCACTGTCGACGATAGCTATCGTCGTTTTGGGGCTTCCTTGAGTCTTTTTCCAAGCGGAAAAGGCTTTAATTCGCTTTAAATGCCAAGCTTTTTTCATTAGAGGATCTGAACCGTCTTGTGAGGGTTTAAAAGGGTGTTGAAGAGGTGGGGTTGAAGCGTTTGCAAAAGACAAAAATACACTGAAAGTTAAAACAGCGAATATTTTTTTCATCGAGTCTCCGTTGCCGAGAAATTTCGTATGCGTGTATTATGAAATAACTAGGGTAAGCGTCAAGTTGATTGATCTAAAAAATTCATTTTTTTTAAGGGGAAAATTAAGCCATGAGTAAAGAGAGTTTTCAGAGGGCTGCAGAAGAGATCAAACAGATTACAAAAAGACCATCTAACGACGAATTGTTATCTTTGTATGCCCTTTTCAAACAGGGGACGGAAGGTGATGTGCAAGGATCTCGTCCGGGTATGTTTGATTTGAAAAGCCGCGCCAAATATGACGCTTGGGCCAAACTGAAAGGAAAATCCACAGAATCGGCACGGTCTGAGTACGTGAAACTCGTGGAAAGTTTGAAGCAGAAGTATTCTTAAAGTTACCGCCAGCTATCGGGGTCGAATTTTTTTCGGTTTTTTGAGACTTTATATTTGGTTTTTAGGATTGAAATCAACATCGGAGAGAAGAAAAGCAAGTACGGAAAAAGGGTGATTGCGATAAATAGCTTTCCAAGAAGGCTTGCGAAGATGAATTTAAATAAAATCAAAGCCCCCGCTAAAAGGGCAAGCCATTTAGCTTTCACCGGAAGAATGAAGTAGATATAGAGCTCAAGATCCGGAAAAAGGGTTCCAAAAGCCAAACTGACATTTTCTAAAATATAGAACCAAATAGAGATCGGCTGCATCGTTAGAAAACTTGCAGCTAAAGCTGATAGATAGCCTAGAAGTAAGAAGACTGTGAGGGGGCCAGGACCCCACTGGCTTTCGAGTGTATTGATGACAAAGTACAGGTAGAGAACGTAGAAAATAAGATAAACGGGGTTGTCGAGTCCATCAGAAACCGGGAAACCAAACAAACGCCACCATTCGCCCTGCAAAACCAAGTAAGGGTCAAAAAGAAATCGCTCAATGGACGCCCCTCCCATCATTTTGGCTACAAACGCTAGAACGGCCATAGCGCAAAGTAGAGGAGCCAAATTAGGGATTCCTAAAAAATCGAGCTTATTGACACAGGTTCTAAGCCATTTAGGAAAACGAGAATCCATGTCCCGTATTTTAAACCTGTGGAGTCTTGAGTGTCAGTTTTTTTTTGAGTCGAATGCTGTTTTAGATTCGGCAGCAGCGTCTTCTTCCAAAAAGAAGTCTTCCAGTTCCTCGAACTGCGGCTCTGGCAACTCGAAAAGGTAATACTGCAGCTCTTCCCACGGCTCGAACAGCACCTCGAGTCACTCGTCCTACACCTCGAACAACTCCAGCAGCTGTTCTACCCACAGCTCGCACCGTTCTTCTAACAGGAGCTACACACCCTACACGGCAAACAGGACGAACGGAGCGATAAGGGCCATAGTAACTTTTTGCGGGTCCATGGCTGCCAGCTTCAATAGGCGATGGCACGGCCATAATGGCGCACATAAAACCGAAAACAAAAGTTTTTATAAAGTTCTTCATAGTCAACAACTCCTCACAACTCTAAAAAGAACCTGTGGGCAAAAAGCCCATCTGTCCGCGCAGATACCGAGCAACTCAAATGCCAGTTGATTTTAGGCTTAATTTTCAAGCAACTAGGCGGTTTTATCTAACGTTTAGTGTTTGTTTAGAATACAAAGTGCCTTTTTTCGGCACCTTCTGAAACTTCAGATTTACTTTTGGCAGAGGCTTAAAAAGTATTCGTGAATCCGTGTGGAGTCTGTGAGTTCGGGGTGAAAAGTAGAGGCCAAGCATTTGTCTTTTTGAACCATAACGGAGTCGTTTTGATGAGTAAAAAGAATATCGACTCCTGTTCCAAGATCTCTGATTTTTGGGGCACGAATAAAAACGCCCTCGATGTTTTCAGAAGTTTTATCAAATCTCTTCCAAATCTCGGTAGGGACTAAAGAGTCCACAAAGCTTTCATTCTGTCGACCGTAAGCGTTTCGTTCCACTGTCATTTGCAACGCTTCCAGAGATTCCTGAGATGGGCGACTTACGTGATTAGCCAATAGAATAGCTCCGGCACAAATACCCCAAGTGGGCCTAATTTTTACGAAATGTTTTAGAGGGGACCACAGTTGATTGAGTTTCAACAAGTGGATCATCGTAGTGCTTTCTCCGCCTGGAAGAATGATTCCGCCAATTTCTTCGAGTTGTTGAGGGTAGAGCACTCGAACGGGAGTTACACCGAGTCTCTTTATTTTCTCTTCATGAGGTTGAACCGCTCCTTGAAGAGCTAAGATTCCAACCTTCATGGTTTTTACCAGCCTCGCTCTGAAAGTCTCTCTTCTGCTTTGAGAAGATTGACGTCAAGACCCCTCATCGGGCTTCCTAAACCCTTTGAGCACTCAGCTACTATTTTGGGGTTTTGGTAATTCGTAGTTGCTTGAACAATTGCATGGGCCAGCTTTTCTGGGTTTGAAGATTTGAAAATACCGCTACCTACGAAAACCGTCTCAGCCCCTAAGTACATCGCTAAAACAGCATCTGCTGGAGTCGCAATACCACCTGCAGCGAAATTGGGAACAGGGAGTTTTCCCTCTCGAGCAACCCACTGAACAAGAGCAAAAGGAGCCCCCAACTCTTTGGCTTCTGTCATGAGTTCTTCAGAGCCTAAAGTCGTTAATCGTCGAATTTGGCTTCTTAAGGTTCTTAAGTGTCGAACGGCTTCTACAATATTTCCAGAGCCAGCTTCCCCTTTCGTTCTGATAAGGGCTGCGCCTTCGCCGATTCTTCTTAGCGCTTCACCTAAGTTTTTTGCACCACATACGAACGGGGTTTTAAAATCCATTTTATCGATATGAAACTGTTCATCAGCAGGAGTGAGCACTTCACTTTCATCGATGTAATCTACTCCGAGCGATTCAAGAACCATCGCTTCCGCAAAATGGCCGATACGACATTTAGCCATAACGGGAATTGAAACTGAATTCATGATCTCTTCGACCATTTCAGGAGGTGACATTCTGGCGACCCCACCCTCTTTACGAATATCCGAGGGGACACGTTCTAAAGCCATGACCGCCACTGCTCCCGCTTTTTCAGCGATGATAGCTTGCTCTCGGTTCACCACATCCATGATGACTCCACCTTTGAGCATTTCAGCCAAGCCGGTTTTTAACTTCATCTCGGTTCCTAGTATTTGACTCGCCATTTTTAGCCTCTTTTTTAGTCCAGAAAATAAAAATTCAGCCTTTATTAACGCATCCAAGTATCCAAATCAATCTTTTCACGAAAAGTTAAAAAATATTCAATCTTTGGCCTTTTAGAAAAGGGAGCCAAAAACTTGCCAAAACCCCTCGGTTTGGCATAGATTAGTTAGCTAACGTGAGAGAGAAAACACACATCCCGTCCCGCGTTCCTCCAAATTCGTTAGGCATTAAATCCCTTTTGGGCACAGAGTTTTTAGAAAAAAAACAAATAGAACAGATACTTAAGTACTCTTTTTTATTTAAGGATTTACTTGATTCAGGTAAGCCAGTCCCTCAAACCTTGTCAGGCAAGACCGTTATTCTTCTCTTTTTTGAACCCAGTACCCGCACCCGCAGTTCTTTTGAGTTGGCAGCTAAGCGGCTCGGGGGAAATACTTTGGCACTCTCCAAAGAAGGGAGCTCCACCGAAAAAGGTGAAACTCTCATCGATACGGCCAAAACGGTTCAAGCGATGAACCCCGATCTTTTAGTTTTAAGACATCCTTCGGCCGGTTCGCCTTTCCATTTGGACCAGACATTGGATTTGCCCGTAATCAATGCGGGAGACGGATTTCATGAGCATCCCACTCAAGCTTTGTTAGATTTAATGACTATCCAGCAGTTCAAAGGAAAAATTGAGGGTTTAAAAGTTTTGATTGTGGGAGATATCGCTCACAGTCGAGTGGCCCGTTCAAACATATATGCCTTACAGAAAATGGGGGGGGAAGTTTCTGTTTGTGGTCCACCCACACTTCTTCCACCCAAAGTGGAACAGATGGGAGTTGAAGTCCATTACGGTTTGAACAAAGCGGTCAGAGACAAAGACGTCATCATGACTTTGCGAATTCAATTTGAAAGATTGAATCCCGGTCAAAGTCCGTCTCGAGGAGAGTATTCTAAATTTTACGGGATTTCTGAATCTGTTCTCAAAGCTGCAAAATCGGATGTCCTTATTATGCATCCAGGCCCAGTCAATAGAGGTGTCGAGATTTCACCCGATGTGGCCGATGGCTCTCGCTCAGTTATTTTAAATCAAGTGGGTAATGGAGTGATTGTACGAATGGCTGTTCTTCACTTGCTCACTGGGGGAGAGCTCCCGAAAGGTTTAGTATGAGTGCTGATTTAGTTATTCGTCGAGCGAGAATTTTTGACCCGAGTCAAAATCTCGATCTTGTCGGGGATATTTTAATTGAGAACGGTAAGATTCAGGCCCTAGGAAATCAAATAACAGTTCCTCCGGGAAAGCCCATTCCAGAACTCGATGCGCAGGGTTGGCTTGTGACTCCAGGTTGGATCGATATTCACACCCATTTGAGAGAGCCTGGCCAAACTCACAAAGAGACAATAAAGACAGGGACTGAAGCTGCTGCTGCTGGTGGTTTCACTTCGATTGCTTGTATGGCCAATACTAAGCCAGTCAATGATTCAAGTTTTATCACGACCTACATTCAGCAAAAAGTAGCAGCAGATAGTTTGATCAATGTTTATCCGATTGGGGCCATCACCAAAGGACTAGAAGGTCAAGAGCTCGCTGAAATCGGGTCCATGTGGGAAGCGGGCATTGTAGCGATCTCGGATGACGGGAAAACCGTCATGAATTCCTACCTGATGAGAAAAGCTTTAGACTACTCAAAAAGATTTAATTTACCTGTTGTTTGTCATGCGGAAGACGCCCATTTGAAAGGGCGAGGTGTAATGAATGAAGGATTTAACTCGGCCCGATTTGGTTTGAGGGGAATTCCAAAAGCTTCAGAGGAAATTATCGTTGCTAGGGATATTTTACTTACTGAATTAACCGGTGCTCGATTGCATGTGGCTCACGTGAGCACTGCGGGCAGTGTTGCTCTCATTCGAGAAGCGAAGCGGCGAGGAATTCGGATCACTGCAGAAGTGACACCGCATCACCTTACTTTGACGGATGAGGTAGTGGGGACCTATGATACTAATACAAAAGTGGCACCTCCATTAAGAGAGCCGCAAGATATTGAAGCAGTGACAGAGGCGTTGGCCGATGGAACCATCGATGCTTTGGCTTCGGACCATGCCCCTCATTCGGTAGAGGACAAAGAAGTGGAATATGATCACGCTGAATTCGGTATGGTGGGACTTGAAACCGCATTCCCCCTTTACTACCGAATCGCTCTCAAGAAAGGTGTCTCTCTGAATCGGATTATTTCGGCTATGACTCAAAAGCCTGCAGAGATCATAGGTATTCCCAAAGGCACACTCAAATTGGGTGCCGATGCCGACATCACTATTTTTGATCCTGAAATGAAATATCGAATCGATAAAAAAGAATTTCGTTCAAAAAGCAAAAATACACCTTTTGACGGTTGGGATGTGCAGGGTAAGGTTCGATACACGATTGTTGCTGGAAAAGTGATTTACTCAGAAGCTCCTGGAGGTCACCGATGACCTTCTTCGACGCGGCTCTTTACTTAGAAAAAGGCCATTTTTTCGCAGGTAAAGGTTTCGGGGCGGAGAGCGCTAAAGGCGGCGAAGCCGTTTTCAACACGGGCATGAGCGGTTATCAGGAGATCTACACAGATCCCTCTTACTTAAATCAAATTGTTGTCATGGGCAGCTCTCAAATCGGTAATACCGGAGTTAACCCGCAGGATCTAGAATCGTCTTCGCTGTTACTTAGCGGAGTTGTTGTGAGAGAATACTGTCCTGTCCCTTCAAACTGGAGATCAGTACAAAGCTTAAGTGACTACTTAGCGATGGCCAAAGTTCCGGCTATTAGTGAAGTGGATACGCGAGAGATCACCCAAATCTTGAGAGATGAAGGGGCTCAACGTGGGATTATTTTTCCCACTGCCAATATTTCAAAAAAAGAACTTCGAGTTCATGCCGAGAATTTATTGAAGTCAGTGCTTCCCATGGAGGGGTTAGATCTTGTCTCACGGGTCAGTTGCAAAAAACCTTATCACTTCTCTGAAGAGGGATGGAGAGAGGATGCTGGTACGATCGTTGTTTATGATTTCGGAGTGAAGTGGAACATCTTAAGACATCTAGGAAAACGAGGTTTTAAAATCCAAGTTGTTCCTTACAATACCCCAGCTGAAGAAGCTCTCAAATTTCAACCTAGAGCTATACTTCTTTCTAACGGCCCCGGTGACCCTGCGACAGTCCCTAGTAGTGTTCATGAGATTCAGAAATTGATAGGGAAAATTCCGATTCTTGCTATCTGCATGGGACATCAGCTTTTAGCGAGAGCCGTAGGAGCCAAAACTTATAAATTAAAATTTGGGCATCATGGGATCAATCACCCAGTTAAAGACCTGAGTAGCAATCGAATTATCATTACTTCACAGAATCATGGTTTTGCAGTCAGGCCAGAGACTCTCTCGGGAAAAGACATTCAACTTAATCACATCAATCTCAATGATGGAACAGTCGAGGGCTTTTGCTCTGATAGTTTAAGATTTTATAGCGTCCAGTTTCACCCGGAAAGTGCTCCGGGGCCCAGTGATGCAAGTTATATTTTTGAACATTTCATTAGAGGGTTCATCCAATGAGTCAGCTTAGCGAAAATTCAGCGGGTCAGATTTCATCAGTTGTTCATCCACGTTTTGAGACTATTGTGGACCGAATCATCAAGAGCACTGACAAACAAATGCTAGCCGATCTTCGGAGAGACTTTCACAATCGTTTGCGAATCACATTAACCCACCCTGACCGCGCCGAGTTGATAGAGGATTTATGGGACTTCTTTTACGATTGGTGTGTTTTTGAAAAAAGGTTGCCTGATTCAATGTCAGATTTACCAGAGAATGTTTTAAGTGAATGGACTCTAGTCAAAGAGGGGAATACGAGAGGCCTTTATGAAGTTACTAAAGTCAATGACACTCTCTTGAAAGCTAAAGAGCTTTTCACTGGAAATAATGTCGAGCTTCGTAGTCGAAATGCTACAGATTTCTTGGGGCTCTCTAGGGGAGATATTATTGAAGGTCGATTGGTCAAAGAAGGTACCGACAAAAAAGCCAATTTCAGTTTTGTTAGAAAGCCTTCGTTTCATCCTACTGAAGTTCATCAGTACATCCGACAAAAAGTGAAGGAGTTTAAAAAAGCCAAAGATTTTGAAACTTATCAAACTTGGCTTTGGCTCTTGGTGGGCATGTATTTGAAACACCGAATTTACGAATCGATGCCGATTGATAAGATTTACGACGATAACAGCAGGATTTGAGACGATGCCAAAACGCACCGACATAAAAAAGATTCTTCTCATCGGTTCAGGTCCGATTGTAATAGGACAAGCTTGTGAATTTGACTATTCGGGAACACAAGCATGTAAAACGCTTAAAGAGGAAGGTTACGAAGTTGTTTTAGTAAATAGTAATCCTGCCACTATCATGACCGATCCGGAATTTGCCGACCGAACTTATATCGAGCCACTCTCA
>DDPO01000024.1:31439-31840 GCA_002342225.1 Bdellovibrionaceae bacterium UBA2466
ATGGCTCTTTCCGAAAAAGGAATTCTTAAGAAATATCAAGTTGAGCTCATCGGGGCCAAAGAGAAAGCCATCAAGCTTGCTGAGAGTCGTGAACTCTTCAAAGAAGTTTTGACCCAAGTCGGAGTTGATTTTCCCAAAAGTGGTCTAGCTCACAATTTGGATGAGGGAATCAAAATCGTTGAGCGAATTGGATTTCCTGTTGTGATTAGGGCCTCTTTCACCCTAGGAGGAACAGGAGCTGCTTTTGCTTATAACATCGAAGAGTTTCGAATAGAGTGTGCAAAGGGACTTGAAGCAAGCCCTGTGAGTGAAGTTCTCATCGAAGAGTCGGTGCTCGGTTGGAAGGAGTATGAACTCGAAGTTGTTCGTGACTGCAAAGACAACGTAGTGATCGTTTGTTC
>DDPO01000024.1:31884-33455 GCA_002342225.1 Bdellovibrionaceae bacterium UBA2466
CAAATGCGAGATGCAGCTTTGAGAATTATTCGTGCTGTTGGAGTGGATACGGGTGGGTCCAATATCCAATTTGCAGTTGATCCTAAAACCGGAAGACAAGTAGCTATTGAAATGAATCCGAGAGTATCTCGAAGTTCGGCCTTGGCTTCAAAAGCGACGGGATTTCCAATTGCTAAAATTGCCACCAAACTGGCTATTGGCTATACCTTGGATGAAATTCCCAATGATATTACAAAAAAAACACCCTCTTGTTTCGAGCCAAGCATCGACTATGTAGTTACAAAAATCCCGCGATTCGCTTTTGAAAAATTTCCGAACTCCGACTCGAGGCTTTCTCCTTCCATGAAATCGGTCGGTGAAGCCATGGCAATCGGAAGAACTTTCAAGGAGTCGCTTCAAAAAGCGATGCGTTCTCTTGAGAATAAATGGTGGGGATTTAATCCGATAGCAGAGAGAAGGCGACTTCGCTCCGGAAATAGTTGGATTGAGGGAATTCGGCAATACATACAAACTCCAAAAGCCGATCGTTTGATTTGGATTGCTCAGGCTTTTCGAGAGGGAATTACTCTTGATGAGATCCATGTTTTGACTCATATCGATCCCTGGTTTCTTAGAAATATTGAAGAAATAGTCAGTGAAGAGAAGAAAATTGCTCACTGGGCTGGTAGGTTAAATGATGTTCCGTTTGAAGAGTTGAGGCACTGGAAGCGTTTAGGATTTTCTGATGATGGAATTGCCTATTTTCTGAAATCGTCCGCGGAGCAAGTTCGCGCCAAACGTGAGCAACTTCACTTGAAGCCCGTTTATAAAATGGTGGATACGTGTTCGGCAGAATTTATTTCAACGACTCCCTATTATTACTCGGCCTATGAGAAAAAAGGGGATGATGTTATTTCCACAAGCCAAGCCAAGAAAGTGATTATTTTAGGCGGTGGACCCAATCGAATCGGTCAAGGCATCGAGTTTGATTATTGCTGCGTACAAGCGTCGTTTGCTCTCAGGGAAGAGGGGTACGAGAGCATTATGGTTAATTGTAATCCGGAAACCGTCAGCACCGACTATGACATTAGCAATAAACTTTATTTTGAACCTCTGTTTCTAGAGGATATTCTCCATATTATTGAGCGGGAAAAGCCTGAGGGTATTGTTGTTCATTTCGGAGGACAAACTCCTCTTAACTTGAGCCGTAAACTTGCTCGCCTCAACATTCCTATAATGGGTACTTCCGCAGAGGCGATTGAAATCGCAGAGGATCGGGACAAGTTTCGAGCCCTTTGCTACAAACTAGAAATCAAGCAGCCCGAAAGTGTAACCGTCTCAGATCCTGATCGGGCTCTTGAAGCTGCTGAGCAGTTGGGATTTCCGTTACTGGTTCGCCCATCATTTGTTTTGGGTGGCCGCGGAATGGAGATCATCTACAACAGTCGCGATTTCCAGAAGTGGCTACTCAAAGGGGCCGAAATTTCAGAAGAGTCGCCTTTATTAATCGATAGATTTTTAAATAATGCGACCGAAGTCGATGTCGATGCTATTTCAGACGGCGAAGATGTAACCATCGTGGGTATGATGGA
>DDPO01000129.1 GCA_002342225.1 Bdellovibrionaceae bacterium UBA2466
TTTCCAGAAGCGATGCATATTTTCATGGATACTGTCTACAGTGACCACCCGACGGAGCCAGGTAAAAACCTATTCAGAATTACAGGTTTTTCAAAAGAAGACTGAAGTCTTCGAGGATAATAAGCATGCCCCGACCAACCAAAAAATGTAAGTGGGTACTGTGGGCAACTCTCGTTGTTCCTCTAAATCATGTAACTCAAGAATGGTACATCCCCTCATATTCAAACCTAAAACCTAATCGAATTTCCTTTGGCGCTAAAGGATTAAAAATCGATGTTAATGATTCCTCAAGCCCTCTCTTTTATGCCCTGCAAAAATCGGTACCTATTAAAAGCATTTCGATGAGAGGAAGGATCTCTCGTTTTTCGGAGCCCCCCAAAACTATGAAAGAGGGCGATATTCCGGATGACTGCCCATTGAGATTGGGATTGGTCGAAACAACCCCAGGCGGCCCGAGTTGGCTTCAAAGACTAGTTTCTCCCCGATGGGTTAAAGACCTATTTGAGCTCTTCCCCAACCAGACAATAAAAAAAGTGACTTTCCTAACTATAGATCCTTATCGAAAGGTTGGGAGTTTGAGAACTCATCCAAAAAACTCCCTAATCATTGAGCAAGTTGCCCTCTCACTAAAAAACTCAGGACCGTTCCAATTAGATTATAAGTTTAAAGAGCCTTTAACCACTCAAGCTATTTGGCTACAGTCGGATGGTGACGACTCTCATACTCGGTTCTTTGTGGAGCTAGAAAGTTTGAAGTTAGAAACTATGAATTGAGAGTTGGGGTCCGATGAGCCACATTCAACAAATCGGCAATTTTTTGCCCAACATCGTCGACATAATCCTGAGGGGTCGAGGCACCACCAGTAACTCCAATTTTTCTCTTTCCAAGGAACCATTGCAGATTAAGCTCGTTCATTTCTTCAATCAGGTAGGTATCAGGTTGATACTGTTTGCATATCTTAACCAGTTTGTTGGTGTTACTGCTGTTCTTTCCGCCTACAACAACAAGAACATCAGCTCCTTTTGCCAAAATTTCAGCCTCTTCCTGTCGGATACTGGTCGCATCACAGATGGTGTTGTACACCGCGACTTCACTAAATCTCTTGCGGCAAGCTTCAACAATTTTATCTAGCACTTTCACTTCGATCGTAGTTTGAGCAACAATCCCGACTTTGGAAACGTCAGCTGGTATTTTCTCTAGATCCTCAATTTTGTAAGTCACTAAATAGTTTTCTTTTGCGAAATAGCTCACGACTCCTTTGACCTCAGGGTGATTTGAGTCACCTACCAAAACTAAATAATATCCTTTGTTGCCGAGGCTAGCGGCTATTTTCTGGGGTTTCTTAACCAAGGGGCAGGTTGCATCAACTACTTGAACCCCTCGAGTTTTAAAGTCCTTCTCAATTTCTTGCTTAACACCGTGAGATCTCAAAATCACCGTGCCTCCAGTGACCTCAGTTTGATCCTCGACAGTTTTAACCCCCTGAGCTTCCAATTCTCGAATGGTCTTTGGATTGTGAACTATGGCGCCAAAAGAGAATACTGGACTATTTGAGTCTTTTCCCTTGTCCGCGGCTTGCTGGCCGAGCTTAATAGCCCTCACTACTCCAAAACAAGCTCCACCGTTAGGGCTTATAGTAATTTCAACGGAATCATCATTGCTAAAAGACAAAGACCTTTTTGATATAACCTCTGGGTTTTTATTAGAATTTGGGTCAGTGGTTTTCATAGACAGTCCTTTATAGCCTTAGACTATCTGCGCCCATTTATGGTTGTCAATGCGGCTAATTTAGGCCAAGCCAAGATTTAATTTTTTCGAACAGACCAGGTTTAGATACTTCTGAATTGATAGCTTTTGCTAAAGTTGTTTTCTCTGTGACTCCTTGCGGCTTGCCCACGAATTTTATAGTTTTTCCCTGTTCCATAAGGTCTGAAATTTCTGTATTAGTCGACGGTTCTGAATCTTCGTAGATTTGGGCGAGAAAACGACTGATGGAGTCGACAGCTGGCCCCCCCCCAAGCTCCGAGAAAACTTTGGCTTTCTTTGGGCCCCAAAGAAACATCTTTTACTCCCTCTAAATCCGACGATTCAATGAGCCCTTCTAGTTTACCTATCTCCTGGGCCACAGATTCTCCCGTTGAGACCTCTCTCATACCTTCAGATTCAAATTTAGAACTTCCAGTTCTGTTAGCCACTGCTTTTCCGGTTACTGGAGACCACGTGCCGTCCGGGTTTTGGAGGTATTGAGTTTCGGGCTTTTTGGCCCTCTGGCTTGACTCTGCTCCCCCTACTAAATTGGGCTGATAATAATTAGAATTTAAATTCATAACGCTGGTCGAGACCAAATCGCTATTTTCTAAATTTGTTTTTATTTTATTAGCACCTCTGCCGAAATTTTTTCGGTTATAGTCTCGAATACTAAAACCCAGCCCGTCTTCAGGGAAACTAAATTTCTCATCCTCGCCTAACTTAGCATTCAATTCGCCGCCAAGTGAAATTTGTTGCTCAGCTGCGGATTTCAAAGCTGTTTTATTTTCTTCAAGGTTTGAAACTGCTGAAGAGCCCAGTTTGCCGGATTGGTAATAATTAGATAGAGCAGACTTCAATCCCCCCAAATCTTTTGAGAAGGAGGAAAACCAATTTGAAAGGGCAGATTCATCAGTTTCCTCCTGCTGAACATTGGTTGCTCCTTTTTCGCTGGTTATCTTTCCCAACCCACCAGAGGTGTCTAGGCCATTCCCCGAGGGGATCAAAGCGCCCTCTTTCGGGTTAGATTCGTTCTTTAAATTGGGATTGGAGCTCGATACTTCTGAGTCGAGTTTTCTAGATTCTGGCGAGCCAATCTCCGAGCCGTGCAAATTGCTCTCAGTCTCAAATGCAGAAACACGTTCTCCTCCATTCACCTTCACATTCGCTAAAGAGTCCACAAACTTTCTTTTCTCGTCTCTCGACTTGGAGGGATCAATTTCCGATTCCAAGGACTGTTTTTTATCTGCCTCACTGGAGCTTGCAGGCGAATTCTTTAAACTTGAATCAACAGAGTTAGAAACCGATGAGTGACTGAGATTTTGATCGTATGAATTATTTAGACTCGCAAGCCATCTTGAGTCGTTGTCTCCATTGCTTTCATTCCTTGAATTATTCTCTTCACTGCCATCTAAATCATTGTCACTCAATGAGTCCGAAAGATTCAGAGCATCTTCTAGTGTTTTAAGCCGTTCGAGCGTTTCCCGAAATTTCGACTCAGCTAATTTACCGATTGCAGGCTGATCCTGGATAGTTTTAATAATATTGCCCCTCAAACTATCAATTTCTCGTCGGGCTTTGGCTTTTGCCTGATCTTTAACTTTAGGATTGCTTGGATGGTTATCTTCGCCAAATGTTTCATCATTAGCAGCAACATTTGCTTTAGCATTTTTTTCGTCGACTATTTTCTTAAATCCCCCTTCAAAAGCAGGCAAATCGCGAACAACAGACGCTGAATGATACTCTTTTAAAGCCATAAAATCTGAGTAAACTTTTAGGAATTCTGTGCGAACCAAATCTAAATCCCCGATCAACTTTCTACCGCAACACTTGCTGAAGATAATCCGCTTCGCTTCTTATCTAAAGATTCAATCTTTTTGAGCAAATCTTTTAGTTTTTCAAAATGACCGTCTGCTTCTTTGACTTTCGGATAATCCGCAAGGGCAACTGTTTTTGGACGCGTAAGATCTCCCAAAAATAGCTCAGCTAAGGGATCCTTTTTTAATTTATCAAGATTAATTGAAACCTTTGAATTGGGCTGAAGAATTATTTCTGGCGTACTATTCGGCTTCGTGGCATTTTCAGAATGGGGAACTACAATCCCCGACTTTAGCATTGCTTCTTCTACGCGATTTAATCCCGGATTTATAACATCGTGAACTTCATCCGCGACTCGATCCCGTAAAACACTATCAGCCGGTCGAATATTTCGCGATTTGAGTTCATTAATTCGCGTTTCAAGTTCTTTAAGAGCTCCGTTCAATTGGGTTTGAGCATTGAGTTTTTGCCCAGCAGCAGTCGGATCTATTTGTGCGTAGTACCCTCCCCTGCGACCTTTTCGATAAACCCAATAGTTGTAGTTAACATTGGGTTTTTTGACGCCTGTTTCAATGAACTCTCTCAAGTTGCGGGCGGCATCCAAATTTCTCTGTATCATTTTGTAAAGTGTATCGTTTTCATTAAAATGATACTCTGGTTGAAGAGACTGGGCTTTGTTGAGTTTAGGAGACTCAATGGTTATGGGACGATTGTCTTCGGATTTTTTTTCCGGCTGTTCAGCCTCATCAACTTCATGAGGTCCCCAAGCGTGAGATGCCCCCGGCCCTATCAACAGAAAACCCAATTCAAGAATGAAAAGAGTTCTTAAAAACCGACTTCGCGTGGAATGCATCAAATGAAATCCTTGCCGACCATCTAAGGTTTAAAAATCTACCCCAATGATTTGCAAGCAAAAGGCCCAAAAAAGTCAGGTCACGATAACTCACTATAATTATTTTCGAATGCTAAAAAGGGCTGAAGTGGCACAAATCTTTTTATCAAGATCCCCTCTTTTAGGGCTGCCATAATCGATAAGTTTTCAACACAGAACACAGAATGTTTACACTTCACATATTGCTTTTAAATTATTGTATTTATTGAATTTTTATTAGTTACATTTAGATTGAGGGGGCCTCTGTATACGTTTTGTTCTAACCACACAATTCCTTCACAATTTCTAGTCGAAATTCTCGAGTTTTTCGTTTGAAAAGCCGACACAGTGAAGTGAGGTTGTGATGGAGTCATTTCGAATAACTTACGCTTGGCAATGGGCTTGTTGTGTTGCTTTGGTCCTGGTGACTTTAATGCTCGCTTAAGCAGGGATTGGATAAAGAGTTTCAGATGGGGAATCCTTAAGTAGTCGATAAATTTGGAGGAAGATAAGTGCCCCACAGACGAGACCAATAATGTTGAATAAAACATCCTCGCCGCTAGCCCACCGTCCTGGGATCGTGGTCTGCATCGCCTCGGTCAATCCAGCATAAAGTACCAACCATAAAGCATATCTCGTGCGAGTCTTCTCGGTTTTCTCAAGAAATGCGAAGCTTGCCAAAATACCTAGCACAGAAAAAGAACCAATGTGAAGCGCAGCCGAAGCTGGGGCGGAATGAGTATCTAAGGGGGGATTCTGAGATATCTCCTTGCCTAAAATGACCCACGGATTTTTAAGCAACAACTCATAGGTCAGCAGCGAAATATATCCCCAAAACCAGACGAACCGGCACCTGTAGATAAATGCTTTCACGGTATTCCTAACTTTCGGTTGAGTACTTTAAGAAGACGAGATTCTTTAATTATAAATCAGACGGAAGGGAGTTTCAAACTATTGCAAAATAAGGAGTTCGCAACGCGTCTAGGCTTAGAGATTGAAGCCGTTTACCATGTTACGATGAAATCTATACTTCTTCTTCATTTGATTATTTCGTCGTTTAGCTTTGCGGGTTTGCCCAACGCAAGCGCCCCCTCAGACGCAAATGAAATAGTAAAAAAAGCGGATGAGGCAAGGTATCCCTCAGGACAATTCTCGTTTTTTGTAAAAGTCACCGACACTGATGACAGCAACCAAAATGAAACAGTTTATTTGGTGCACACAAAAGATTCTGACAACTCTCTAGTTGAAACTAAATCTCCGGAACGAATGCGCGGGCGTAAACTACTCATGAAAAAGCGAGATCTATGGATGTTTTTACCCAGCCTCAAAAAACCAACTCGAGTAGGTTTCGAACAAAGATTAACCGGTGAAGTTTCCAACGGGGATTTAGCTCGAACTAACTTCGCAGAAGATTACGACGCCAAGCTCGTCGGAGAAGAAAAAGTCGACAGCCACAATTGTTATAAACTTTTATTGAGCGCCAATCACAAAGAGACAACTTATCGTCAGATTGTTTATTGGGTGGATAAATCTTCCTTTTTCCCAGTTCAAGTCAAATTCTACGCTTTATCGGGAAAATTATTGAAAACAGGTAAATACTCTGGAGTAAAACCTGTGTTGGATAAAAGTAGGGTTACCCAGTTAGTTATTACCGATGCACTCCATAAAACAAGACAGTCCACACTTAATTATTTTAATTTTCGCAAAGCAAATTACGACGACACGTTTTTTAGTAAAGAGTCCCTAAGTGATTAAACTAGGCTTTCTTACCTTTCTTTTGATGGCATCCCTAGCCTTAGGGGCCATTGTTGAATCTCATATCGATACTCAGTCTAGAATAGGTTACCACACAGTTGCCCCCACAGACCTGAGTTCTCACCGCCACGAGTTGGACGTTAATTATCTTGTGAAATTTCCCAATCCTTGGTCGTTAGGATTTGGTTTAAGGGCTCTTGTAGAAGCTGCCTATGCGTCGAATAGCTCACGATATCCCGACCCCGTCAGAACACGAGATTCTCAAGATATCATTCTTCGAGATCTCTTTTTGCAGTACAAAGGGGGCCCGCTAACACTCAAACTAGGGAGTCAGCAAGTTGTTTGGGGAGAAGCTTTTGGATTCTACTACGCCGATCTCGTTAACCCGAAAGACTTTAGAGATTTTGGAATAGGCCCTCTAGATAGAAATCGGCTACACATTCCCATGATCAATGCCAAACTAAACTTCGATGACAACGTCATCCAGCTTATCTATGTTCCAAAACCCTTTTTCAATAAAACTCCGTCGGTGGGAAGTGATTTTGCTTTTCCCTTTTCACGATTCTTCCCATCACAAGACTTTACTTTTAATGATGAACGAACATTGCCCGTAAGTATTAAAAACGCAGAATACGGAGTTCGTTTATCGCCTAACATTAGCGGTACTGACCTATCTTTCATCTATTTTAATTACTTCGACAGAGCTCCAGTCTATGAATCCGAAAACAACTCGGGATCAATCAATGTTTTGGGTGAGCATCTTCGTTTGGAAACTCTGGGGCTGACTCTATCTTTACCTCTCAGCACGTTAGTACTTCGAAGTGAAATACTCTTCCACCGCAATAAATATTTTAACTACTTCGATGGCTCTTTGAAACCATATGAGTCTAATCAATGGGTTGGAGTCCTAGGGTTAGATTACATCGTAGGAGATAAATGGCGATTGGGCCTCCAGGTATCTGAAAATTATCGCGACAGAACTGTTTCTGGCGCTATCGACTTACAATCAACTCAGCTCATCACAGGCCATGGAAGCTTTACAATAATCAACTCTCAGGTTTTTGATTTGCTGTACGCTTACGCTCCTCACGATGGCAGTAGTTTAACAGAACTAAGCTATCTCATACCGCTCAGCAAGCGAGTGGAAATTCTCTTTGCCGCAGATCTTTTTAACGGTGGAAAATCAAGCCAATTTGGTCTTTTTCACCCTGCGAGTCGCGGTTACATTCAATTAAAGACCTACCTTGGTAACGAAACTAAAATTTAGCTCCCAATACCGACAACCATTCATACGTTATAAAAAGAGGCCCTTTCCACAAATGGGATAATCCAGTTAAAAACGCAGGTCGGTTTCCCTCGATTTTGTGCCCGAGTAATTGAAAAAACCATCCCACAACCAACGCCACAACCACAATGAGAGCAGAGTATTGAAATGGCATAAGAGCTACTTCTTCAGCTATGAGAAAGAGCGGACAAGTCCAAGCTGCAATAGCCAGAGCCAACTTTTTATGAAGCTGGGAATAAAAAACAAAACTTGAAATAAAAAATAAAGTCGCGGCTGATAACGGAATATTTATTGGAAAAAAACGAAACCAGCTTAAGCTGCAATACAAAGAAAAAACAATCAGTGGAATACCCACGTAATGTGAATAACAGTTAGCTTTTGTCTTGTGAAATGCCTGATAAGATTCGATTTGTTCTTTCCAGTTGAGAGATTTACAAAAATGATTGTCCACAGTTAAAAATTCTATAACAGCCCGCCTATGAGAGCAACCATTCCTACAGCAAGTGAATGGGTATCCAAATTATCAAAGCAGGTTCAGAACAAGAGACAACCTTAAGATTCGGAAACTCAGTATTTCCATTCCGTGTTATATGAAGAAAACCGTTCTGAACAATGTTGTATTTCCTACCTGATGCACGCTCGAAAGCTTCACAAGCTCCCCTAAGACATAAAACAAAATGCTCGTTTGCCGAGATCGGGAATTGATATTCCTCACCTTGAGATATAACTGCAGTATAAATCATACCCTTGGTTCGGCCTCGCTTGAGAAATACGTTCAAATCGACCACTGCAGATGTGATGATAGCTTCTGTCTTTAGATCCCCATTGAATTTATAAGCAACAAGAGAATTAAGTGTTTTCTTCTTACCATCGGAGTGAGAGATTACGATGGGCCCACCGTCTAGCAAACAAATCAATCTGTCATAGCCCTCATAAACTGAAAAGGGGCCTGAGCTTTTCACGAACGCAGAGCTTACTCTCCACAAAAGATCAGAACCAGGACTTCGAGCCAGTTCTCGAGTGAGACCCTGCCCATTTTTCCACTTTTCAAGTGGAAGCGCATCGAGCGCTCCCTGAATTACCACCAACTCTTTTTGAGAAGCTAAAGCTGAGATCATAGAATCAAATATTATGACGCAAAGCCTGAACAATATTCATTTTGGCCGCTCGATAGGCTGGTAACACAGCAGCTAAGACCGTAATCATAACCCCAAGTCCGCCGCCCTTAAAAATGGAGGAACCAAGAACTTGAATCTTGATAATAATTGGCGAACTAGCTCCAGGAAAAACGACTGGAATATTCATTGAATTAAATAAGTAGGCCAATAAGGATCCACCGAGACCTCCCAGAAGAGCTCCGCACAACCCTAAGAAAAAACCCTCTGTTAAAAACTGCCACACTACAGATTTCCTCTGCTCTCCAAGAGCTCGGATAGTGCCAATCTCGCCTGTTCTCTCCATAATGGACATGCCGACTGTATTTGCAATACTCAACAAAACCAAAGAAAATAAAATAAATTTCACGATGATGTTTTGCAACTTGTTAAACATCGCGACCTGCTTATAAAGGCTCGCAAGTTGAAACCATGTCTTTAATTGAATGTCCTCCGAAAGCCCCGCGAGCTTAGGTGCAAGATCATCCCGAAACTGTTTGGTGTCCCATGAAGAGTTTAAGCCGAACACAATTTGCTCAACACCCTCAGTGTCCAAAAGTTTCTGCGCAGTGGAAAGAGAAATCAACAAAGTACTATCGTCGAATTCAGAAATATCTGTTTGAAAAATGCCGCTAACCTCGAGGTCCATGGCATTCACTACGCCGTCGTAAGTATGAGTTAGGAGACTTACACTATCTTTAGTTTTTATTCCGAGTTTTTTAGCAAGTCCACTCCCGATGGCAACTTGAAATCCGTTCCCAGAGGTCAAAGCCCCTCCATCTTTGAATCGGAAATACTGGTTTCTTGACACCTCTTTACTAGGGTCTATTGTCACCGCTCTTGCACTAATTGAGGCGTCTTCTTTGCTAAGGAGACCAAAAAACTCCAAGCGGCCGGTCGCATATTTTACTCTAGAGTCCTTCTCCGCCTCTAAAATAAACTGTCTATAATTCGAAATGAGGTTGTGTTTGGGTTTAAGGTTTGTTTTTTCCCAATAAGATTGTCGTGCTAATTGAACATGACCTGTTTGGGTCTCTATCGTTGTTTCCCTTAAGCCCTCAACCATATTGTAAGTGAAGCCCTCAAAGATAACGATTGAAGCCACTGCGCTAGCGATCATAAGCACGCTCAGAACACTTCGCCTTCGATTTCTAAAAGCATTTCTTATTGCAATTTTAACTCTAAGCCACATTTAACAACTCGTTGTCTAGGGTTTGTTTTCCATCCACCAAATGAATCACTCGATGAGTACGTTTCAAAACCAACGGGTCATGGCTGGAGAGCAAAAAAGTAATTTGCTCCTGACTATTGAGTTCCTGCATGAGATCCAAAATTTCACACGAGGTTTTTTGATCGAGATTAGCCGTAGGTTCATCAGCCAAAACGAGCAACGGCTTCTTCACAATAGCTCTCGCAATGGCTACTCTTTGCCGCTGCCCCCCACTGAGTTGACTGGGCCGGTTTTTATAAAAATTTTCAAGTCCCACTTTATTTAAAGCTTCCTGAGCTTTTTCGATACGCTCTTTCGAATGGACCCCCGTCAGAAGTAAGGGATACTCAACATTTTCCAGTGCATTCAAAGTTGGAATGAGATTGAAAGTCTGAAAAATAAAACCCAGCTTCTCAGCGCGAAATTTTGCAAGTTCGGAAACACTCATATCACGGGTAGATATTCCTTCAACCTTTACATCTCCAGAAGTAGGCCTCTCAAGGCAACCCAAAATATTCAGAAGTGTGCTTTTTCCACTTCCTGAAGGCCCCGCAATCGCAGTAAAAGCATTTCGCTCGAGCTTAAGACTCACGTTTTGAAGTGCCTGATGAACGTGACTTCCCAAAATAAATGTACGGCTCACGCTAATGGCCTCCACCAAGAAACCCTCTTCAGTTTGTTCAAACACAGAAAACATATTTCCCCTCGTGTTTATGTTTCGGTTGAGGGCTTTGCTTTGTTAATAAGAATTGTTTAGAATTTTTTGTGCGCAGTGAGATTGTGAAGCAATTAACACAATCGCTTCTCTTTTAGTCGATTTTCGCAAGATCGAAGCTTTTCAATCACCTCATTCATATCTACAGTGGGGAAACTTGTGTAGAACTGCCCCACAGCTTCAAAATCGGATGGAGCCTGAAGGTAAACCAGTTGATTACATTCCTGCCGAACATCCTTAATCCGCTCTTGAGGCAGTACCGGAATAGCAGCAATCAATTCTTGAGGTTTTTTTGAATTAATCAATCGGAGAGCACCCATAAAAGTCGCACCTGTGGCTATCCCATCGTCTGTTAATATAATGGTTCGTCCTTCCCACTGTGCTTGAGACTTCACTTTTCGAATCTGAGCACTGCGCTCAGCAATAACCCCTGACTGATAGTGTATTTCCGATTCGAGATAGTCTGGATGGTCCTTTTTTATTTTTTCCCCTAGTGGGGTGAGATAATTTATCCCCGACTCAACTATCGCACCGATCGCTAATTCTTGATTCCATGGGCAACGTAATTTCCTGACAATAACTACATCGAGTTCTCCCATGGTTTCGTCAGCCAAAACGGCTCCTAACACCACTCCGCCTCTTGGGATTGCTAAAATTAGTGGATCACGGCCCCTAAAATGAGTGAGCTTTTTTGAAAGTAGCTTGGCAGCCTGAAGTCGGTCGGAATAGATCACTCTTGATGCAGTTTGCAGATCAAGTGCCAATCTTCCTTGCAGCGCTTATTCCGTCGATAGCTGGCGTGACTTTTTGATAAGTTTTTTAACTTTTACGAGTGAAGCTTCTTTGGAGTTCTTTTCCCAAAGAAAAGTAAATCGCTCACGGTATTTTTTGACAACTTCTGTCTCATTGAGAAAGATACAATTTTCTGAGTTAGACCTCGAAGCCGGACCCGTCCAATTAAAACTACCAGTCTCAACTAAATTATTGTCAAAAACGGCGAATTTATTGTGCTCAATTTTATATTTGCTATGTAGTTTTAAATTAAAGCCTTCGTTTAAAAGCGGTAAAGCTAAAGAGGATTTCTGAGCAGCTTGAATGGAGTCGGTTAATATTTCGATTTTAACCCCCCGCTTTTTTGCTTCTCGCAAAGAGTCTGCAATCTTTCGATTATTAAGACTGTAAACTGCTACTACGATCTCCTGTTTAGATTCGTGAATAGCTTTTACAATTCTATCTTCGCATTCAGTGGAGGGTGAAAAATAAACTTCTGCCCCCAGAATCATACGACTTAAAGCCAAAAAGCTGATTGAAGCCGTTTTTAAATAGCCGACCATGGCTCATCTTCTCACAAGCGAAATCATCAGAGAAATTATTTTTTAACTAATACTTCGCCATGCGGGGTCAGAATTTTTTGTTTTCCTGATTTATCGGCTGTTTCAACTTGCACTAATGTCATACTTGAAGCAGTTCCGCATTGATTGGTTGCGCTAAGATGGTATTCGATCGATTGATTGGGTTGAGCGATGGGGTTACAAGAGGAAGGGTCGCTTAAGCCCTCTGTCGGCAACCACTGACAAGTAACTCCAGGGGTAGGCTCTACGCCTATTTGGACTGATTCTCCCTTCTTAATTTCGTTGAGATATTTTTGAGCTGCACTAGGTGGGATACAAGTGGGTTTATATTGTACTATTCTAGCACTCACGCCGAGTCCGCGATTGAGTCTTCCATCGCCACACTCCCACTGAATTCGAGAGACTCCATTTTCACCATGACTTTTTCCCCAGGAATTCCACACGTGGGCATTTCTTTTACCATTTTCTAAGTCCCAACCTACAATGGCCACCATATGATTTCCCCCTGAATTGATCGCGCTGCAGGAATTGTAGATTCCAGGTCCTGACATCGAATAGGAGGCGACAGTGACCACCAATGGCCCCTTGGCATCGTTCATCGCAGCCATCATTTCAGAAACTTTGGTGCCCTCACGAAAACCGCCCTCTTTAGTACGCTTAGCTAATGAATATCTTTTCGAATCCCCCACATACGGAGCTGAAATTATTTTGGGATCCCAACCAGTCGAGATCTGAGACGAGCTGTATTTACAACTCTTGTCATAACCGGCATACGCAAAATCTGATTCCTCTGGAAGTCCGTGCAGCAGAAAACTAACAGCTTTCATATAGCCGCCATTACAGGAACCCGCCTTTGAGCAAGAAAGAATAGTTTGTATCGAGTGGTCGACTACTTTGCCGTCATGAACTGCACGAGCTATTTCGAGACCATGATGTGTAGACCAAGCCCAACAATCACCGCACTGCTGTTTTTTGATTTCTGGGATTCCATTGGGCATAAGATCTCTTAAATCAAACGCATCTGGAACCGCATTTTTCTTGGGAAGATACCACTCGACGCCATCTTGGTAAGCCCAATCTCGATCCTGGATAAGTCCGGTTTTAGTCTCTAACCCCTCGAAAAAAAGGGAATCGAGCTCCACTTGAAAACTGCAGCGATTCTCAAGCGAGATTCCCCCGACTCCTACGGCTCCTTTCACCACCCCCGC
>DDPO01000016.1:0-152 GCA_002342225.1 Bdellovibrionaceae bacterium UBA2466
ATCTTAGGGCTTTCCTCTTATTTTCATGACTCGGCGGCGAGTCTCTGGGTTGATGGAAAACTCGTGGCGGCTGCCCAAGAAGAGCGCTTCAATCGCCAAAAAAACACCCCTGTTTTTCCGATCCAGGCCATTAATAGTTGCTTTCAAACGGC
>DDPO01000016.1:212-4473 GCA_002342225.1 Bdellovibrionaceae bacterium UBA2466
GTTATCTTTGATCACTTAACATCTTGGCCCAAAAGCTACCCAAGCTTTCGACGATCGCTTCCGAAATGGTTTCAAGAACGCCTCTCTCTGCCCCTTACTCTTCAAGAAGAGCTGGGCTTTGAGAAAAAGACATACTTCATTCCCCACCATCTTTCGCACGCAGCAAGCTCTTTTTTTATGTCGCCCTTTGAAGAAGCTGCCATTTGCACCGCAGACTCAGTGGGGGAATGGGCAAGCCTTAGTTGTGGCACTGCCCGGGGAAATACCATTCAGCTTCTTAAAGAAATGCGATACCCAGAATCTTTGGGACTCATCTACTCTGCTGTCACTACCTACTTGGGTTTCAAAGCCCATAGCGGAGAAGGCAAAGTGATGGGGCTTGCTTCTTATGGAAAGCCCACACTCACAAAAAAGTTTGAAGAAGTAGTTAACGTATTGCCTGATGGCAGTTTTAAGATCGACCCTTCTTTTTTCCCTTTTAATTCAGGTAATAAAATGTTTGGGCAAAAAATGATCGATACTTTTGGTCCTCCGAGAACTCCGGAATCTGAAATCACTGACCGGCACCAGGACATTGCAGCTTCTCTACAAGAGTTTTTTGAGAACACTTTAGTCACGATCACTCGAAAATTACATGAAGAAACTCGATTAGAAAATCTTTGCCTCGCCGGAGGAGTGTTTCTTAACTGTTCTGCTAATCAAAAAATCTTAGAACGATCGGGTTTTAAGAATCTATTCATTCAACCAGCTGCGGGCGATGCCGGTGGGGCTTTGGGGGTTGCGGCCTATATCAATCATGCAATTTTAAAGAATCCGCGAACCGAACCGCAGGAATCCTCAAGCCTTGGGCCAAAGTTTTCTTCGAGCGAAATTGAAAGAGCTTTAAGGTCTCAGGGATTAAATTTTAAAAAGCTATCTCCCGAGGACTTTTTGGGCACTGTCTCTGAGGCTTTGATGCGTGATCAGGCTGTTGGTTGGTTTCAAGGCAGAATGGAATTTGGTCCAAGAGCCTTAGGAAACCGTTCTATTCTGGCAAGTCCTCTGACTGCGAAAATGCGAGACTATTTAAACCATCAAGTCAAAAAAAGAGAGGGCTTCCGACCTTTTGGTCCCGTCGTTTGTGTGGAAGACGCACCCAACTACTTTGATCTCTCTATCCCCTCCCCATTCATGCTTTTAGCTCCAAAAGTCAAAAAAGAAATGCAAAGTAGGATTCCTGCAGTTACTCATGCAGATGAAACGGCTCGTATCCAAACCCTCACTGAATCCCAAAATCCCAAGCTCTACCGTCTCTTAAAGGTTTTTGGAGAAAAAACGGGAACGCCGGTGCTCGTTAACACTTCTTTTAACTTAAGAGGGGAGCCGATTGTATGCAGCCCCGATGATGCCGTATCCTGCTTCAAAACAAGTGACCTCGATGCTCTGGCTATTGAAGACTATTGGGTGGAGAAGTAGATACCTGATCTTTTCATACCTGATCCCTTTGAGTGGGCCTAGAAAGGGCTGGTCCGATGCAAAAGTTCCAAAATTGCAAAGCCTTATAGAGGACTAGGCGCTTAAATTTTCAAAGCCATTTATGATTCTTTCTTCGTTAATTCTCCTAACTGGCAAACCGTCAATTTATTCCATAGCCTAACCAATTCCAGGTCCCGTTTGAACCTCTTAAAAAGCCCACTCAAAGGGATCAGGTATTATTTATTCTCACTTGGCTATGACTCTTAATCTTTTAAATGCTGGGTTATCTTCAACTCGCTGGCTCACTTTCAATCCCTCAACTGTCAGACTTTCCATGACGTTATCGTAGGGCTCTCCTGAATCTAATATGACCTCCAAAACAGTTCCTGTCTCCAAACCTGCTAGTTCTAAAAGAAGCCGGCTTACATTCTGCGGACAAGGCACTCCTCGTAAGTCTAAAACCTCTCCTGAGGGAATACTACACTCCACTTTTTTCCTCCTGAATCGCTTGCAATAGAGATTCAAAAAAAATATCCAATTCACTTTCCGTATTCATTCGGGAGAATGAAACCCGCAACGAGCTCAAGGCTTCCTCTGCGCTAAGCCCCATGGCAGTCAACGTTCGGCTAGGGGTTTTCTGGCCTGAGTCGCAAGCCGAACCCGTAGAAACAAAAATACCTTTTCGAGATAGCAGTTGCATAAGTTTTTTTCCCCCAATGTGAGGCATTCTGAAATTGATAATGGAGGGAACACTTCTTTCTAAGTCCCCTTGAATAACAGCTCCCGAAAAAACCTCGGCCAACTTTACACAAAAAGTTTTTCTAAGACGATTGAGATGCTCTTTATCCGCATTCTGATAAAGAGAAACGGCTTCTCCGAATCCAACGATTCCTTCCGTATTGAGTGTTCCTGCTCGAAGTCCCGACTCTTGTCCTCCTCCCAGTATCAGCGGAACCAAAGGAGCTGAATTCTTTTTTACTAGTGCCCCGATTCCTTTGGGCCCATGTATTTTATGGGCACTCAAAACTAAGTAATCGATATTCCAAGCTTGAAATCTTATCTCAGTCTTTAAAAAACTTTGGCAAGCATCCACGTGTACAAGAATCCCTCTTTCTTTTGCCAAAGCAGTGAGAGCAGATAGGTCTTGGAGGGTTCCCGTTTCACTATTGGCGTGGGAAAAAGATAATAAGTGACATTTCTGGATTCGAAAAAGTTCATCTAATTTATTTAGTTCTATTCGACCCGCTCTGTCCACGGGGCAAAGAGCTACGTTCCCCCCTTCACTTCTCACCCAATCAATCAGTTGAAAGAGGCTTGAATGTTCAGTTGCCGTACTTATCCAAAAAAAAGGTTCTTTCTTTTTCTTCGCCTCCAGACAGAGCGATTTTACGACCCAATTATTGGCTTCGGAACCTCCCGAAACAAAAATAACTTCTTCTGGTGAAGCACTGACGCTACTCGCAACAATTCCTCTCGTTTTCTCTATCGCCGAAGAAGCTTTTATCCCCAAAGCGTGAACAGATGACGAATTGGCGTAGCCATGTTCGTTGAAATGGAATTGATGCATTTTGCTCCACACTCGCGGGTCTTGAGGAGTCGTTGCGGCATTATCCAAATAAATATTCATTTCTTCTCTAAAAGTTTATGCAACAATTCTACGGTCAGCTTTGCATAAGCGAAAGCACGCTCCGCATCTGTCAAAGAATAACCTTCAGTGGGATCAAAATCGTCGGCGCCATAAAAGGCCATTTCTCGCTCGCGTCGGAGCCAATGGTTAGCTGTGATAATTTCCTCTATGACTTTAAAATGTTGTTTTCCCAAGACTCGAGACGCCTCTTTCAACTCTGCAGCTACATCGTGTCGGTGGGGTGGATCAATCAAAGCCAAACGAAGAGTCCCTTTTGAAGCAATCTCTACCACTTCTTGAGATTCACTCACCACATCAGAGAAGTTCTCATCGTCTTTAAGAACCTGAATGGCTTTTAAACGACTCGTGCATTTCTTAGCGTAAGCTCGAGGAAGATCTTTAGGGGACATCTGTCAGCTCCAATCTGAAATCAATCTCATCGAGATTCTTTACGCGAGTGGAATAAATCCATCCGTGTTTTCCACCAAAAGAGGGCAAGCGTTGAGCTCCCCATCTGTTTCTCCAGTCAATAATGGCGCTGCGTAACTTCTCAAACCAGTTTCCTGAATCATAAACCAATCGATGCTCTTCGGGCAGATCCAAAAGCAGAGTTTGTATTTCAATGGGATTTTGAAGCTTTCGAACCACCAAAGAAACTTTGTCTTTCCAAGCAAGCTTCGGCTGTGTCGATCAAAATAATTCCAAATATCGTGACGACTAAAAGATTCTTTTCCAGAGGAAATCCAAACTAACAAATCGATATCGCTGTCTTGATGGGCTTCCCCTCTTGCTTGCGAACCAAAAAGGGTTACTAGTTTAACCACTGGGTGGCAGGAAAGAATCTCAGCACACTTTTCTAGTTGTTGACTTAAGTCCTTGTTGAGAAGGGGCTTTGTTGGGCCATTCGATAGACTCTGGTACTCTGTTTTAGGTGCAGAGCCCAATCGCGAAACCAGGCCTTGTTGAATGAGATCTTTTAAGTGCCGATGAACCATTTGAGGACTCAAATTGAGCTTTCCCGACAAATAATGAACGCTTACTTTCCCTTTTTTATTAATTATATCAGCAATTTGTTGTTTAGACTCGGACTTCATGTTTATAGTTTACTATAAACTCAACGATTTGCGATATACCTGCCCCCTTTGAGTGGACCTAGAAAGGGCTGGTCCGATGCAATTT
>DDPO01000128.1 GCA_002342225.1 Bdellovibrionaceae bacterium UBA2466
GCTTCAAGCGGATGGAACGCCTCAAAAAGAAAAGTATGGCGCTAATGCCCTTTTAGGAATTTCGTTAGCCTTTGTTCATGCAGTTGCTGCCCACGATAAACGGCCCCTTTTTCTTGTGATGAATCAAATGCTAGGGCTTAATGAAGGGAATTTGCGTCTTCCAGTTCCTTTAATGAATATTTTAAATGGGGGACTTCACGCCAACAACGGTTTAGAAATTCAAGAATTCATGATTGTTCCTCATGGATTTGAAACTTTTGCTGAAGCTCTACGAAGTGGTTGCGAAGTCTTTCAGTGCTTAAAGAAAAAGTTACATGACTTACATCTTTCGACTGCCGTGGGGGATGAAGGCGGATTTGCACCGATTTTGAAAAACAATGAACAGGCCTTAGAATTCATTGCCGAAGCTGTCCAGAAAGCGGGATATCAATTGGGAAAACAGATTTCTTTGGCTCTCGACGTTGCTGCTAGTTCATTTTTTGATAAGAAAACTCAGCACTACTCTTTTGATTACCTAGGAAAGAAAGAGGTCAGCAGGGAAGAGCTGATTAGCTATTATGAGAAACTTTTAGAAAAATTTCCACTCGTGAGTGTTGAAGATGGGTTAGATGAAAACGATTGGTCGGGATGGAAAGCAATGACGGAAAAGCTAGGAAAACGTCTGCAGTTAGTCGGAGATGACCTGTTTGTAACTCAGCCTTTGAGAGTTGCGAAAGGAATAAACGAGAAAGTCGCTAACTCTGTTTTAATCAAAGTAAATCAGGTGGGAACACTAAGCGAAACTTTCGATACGATGCTGGCTTGCAAAGCCAATCAATACACTTCTGTGGCTTCTCATCGCTCGGGTGAAACTGAAGATGTGACGATTGCTCATTTGGCAGTGGGGAGTGGTTGTGGACAAATTAAAACGGGATCGGTCTCGCGCTCTGAAAGAACTGCAAAGTACAATGAACTTTTGAGAATTGAGGAGTGGGGAAAACTTAATAACAAGAAAATCCCGTACGAAAATATCTTTCGGCGCTAAAGTTTTTTGGTGAGATAAAGAAAAGCCATTCTAAAATCAGAAATAAATGACCACCATGGGTAGGTCCATGCTGCGGGGCGATTTTTTTCCACAAAAAAATGGGAGCACCAAGCGAATCCATAGCCCAAAGCAGGACCTAGAACAAACAATTCCCATCGGGCCAGAACAAATCCTAATATAAAAGCCAAAACACCGAGTATAAGGCCTATAACGTGCAATGTTTTAGTCGCTCTTTTTGAGTGAAGCTTTAGGTAAATCGGCCAAAACTCAGCGTAGGTCCTTAATTTTTCATCGGGCATATAATTTAAGGATACCCTCTTGCGGTACGAAAGGATAGGGAGCAGAATAATGACATGGGGCTTACTTCCTATCAAAGGGCGAAGGACCTGATTAAACAGGGGTTAGTGTTGGCTCATTCTGGAAAACCTGAACGAGCTCGTGAAGTTTTTAAAAGTAGTTTTGAAGTTCATCCCACGGCGGAAGCTATGACCTATTGGGGATGGATGGAACACCAACTAAATCGAACCGAAGAGGCTATTGAGTTGTGTAAAAAAGCTATCCTTTTAGATTCCGAATTCGGAAACCCACTCAACGATATCGGCTCTTACCTTATTTCACAGGGCCGATTAGATGAAGCGATACCTTGGCTCAAGCGAGCTATCAAAAGCATAAACTATGAACACCGGCATTTTCCCCATGTCAATTTAGCCTATATTTTCATTGAGAAGAAAATGTTCATGAAGGCTCTCCGTGAGCTCGAAGCTGCTTTAAACTTGCTTCCCGGGGATCCCGAATTAGTTAGAAAAATAAACGAACTACGCAAGGAAATAAACTAAGTGCATTTGCCAAAGTACACAGCTCGAGTTTCTGTGATAGTGGCTTCGTTTGTTTTTGTTTCGAGTGTTGTTTACAAGCAAGTGACCAAAATGCACGGAGATATCACTTTTCGGGAGATGACTGGGGCTGATAGCTCGGAAATTGATCCTATACCAAAAATCTTGCGAGACTCGCTTTGCACGGATTTCTACAAGACTGTTTGTGTAACCAATAGTGTCGTTTCAGATCCTACGGGAAGTGTTGAGCCTGACATCAAGGGAGAAGTGGAGGCTCTTCGTATGTACGAGAAGATACTTCACCAACATCCTGATTGGAGCAATGAGCGTGTTGATGAGGAACTCGTAAATCGCATCTATACTCCACGAAGAAAGAAGATGCTTTTTGAAATTTACGACTGGATTCAAAAACAGATGGTAAAGCTCATTGAAAAACAGCCTGAAGATATCATTCCATCTACAGCTAAAGATGAGCTCATTCGGAGGTTGCGTCTCATTGTTTTGGAGTTGCCACCGCCCGCAAGCGTTTACGGAAACGAACCCGATCTTTTTACAAAAAATGATGTCTATTATGAAAGCTTTCCGGGGGATAAAAAGGTGATCCGGGTAGGTGGGGCTTATTTACTCTCAGCAAAATCGTGGTTTAACCGAGTGTTTACTATTGCACACGAGATGAGTCACGCTATTGATCCTTGCGAACTTGAGGCTGGGCATTTTGAAATTGAGGGTTATCGTCGATTATTGCAGTGTTTTCAGAGTGAAAAAAATACAGGGCCCAATCGAGTGAAAGATGGCTGCACTAAAAATAATTATTTAGGAGAACTGTTTTCCGATTGGTTGGCAAGTCAGGTCACAGTCCAAGCTCTTGAATTTTATTCTTCTAAGTTAAAAGACGAGGATGAACTGAGCAAGGCTGTTATGAACTCAGTGAAGGACCTTTGTTCTGAAGAAAGCTGGATGGACCAAAATATCGAATCTCATCCAGAGTCTCGAGTCAGAGTAGAGAAAATTTTTGGTAGAAATCCAGCCCTAAGAGGATTATTAAGGTGTGGCCATGGGGTGAGGCGAACACCCTACTGTACGTTTGAAGGGAAAAAATGATGTTTCAAAGAATAGCCATTTTGTGTGTGGTCATTGTAACCGTAATAAGTTGTTCAACAAAAACTTCCACTAGTTACTCTGATCCTGAAGAGCTTAAGACTGTCTACGTCGAAGATTTTAAGAATGTTTCTATTGATATAGTTTTTGAGAGGGGACACAATCTGCATCGTATTCATGCATTTCATAAAACTCCGCTGCCCGAACTTCATATTTTTCATGATAAGAAAGTTTATAAAAGCCTAACTATTAAAGAGGATCAGTTTAAGGTTCTGTTAGCCAAATCAATCGATACCGCAGGGGCTTTTTTTCGTAAACTCGCTAACAAGGAACCTTCGAGATGTAGAACCCCTTTCGTAATCAAAGTTGCAAATAGCACAGAGAAGCTTGAAGTAGAAGGATGCCGAAGCTCCGAGGAGGGGGCGGTGTTTGGTAAGCTTATAGCTGAGATCGAATATTTGGCTACTATCAATTCGATTCATTAAATTCATCAAAAGAGTCGGTTTCTACAGTTTCCTTTTCAGATTCAAAGTTGTTAAGTTTTTCATAAACAACCAACCGTCGAGAGTGTCCTGATTGGGGTAGCTGGTATTTTTTGTCTAGGACTAACTTAAAATACTCTCCGAATCGTTTTCTCACATCAGATATTTCCGGATCGACTGCGGGGCCTTTTAGAAAAATTAACTTTCCACCCACTTCGAGGCAACCCGAGGTTCTAAGCATTGTTTTATCGATAGTTTCTACAGCTCTTGTGACCACGGCTTTCATGGGAGTCTTGAAGCTTCTACTAACCACTTTATGTTCAAAAACATCAACATTTCTGAGCTTTAGCGTGTGTATTACTTCTTTTAGAAATGCGATTCTCTTTGGTCGAGGTTCTGCAAGAGTTATTTTCAAGTGAGGGTATCTAATTTTCAGCGGGATTCCTGGGAATCCGGCGCCAGTTCCTACGTCTACGATGGGAGAAGGCAAATCTATAAATTTCCCCACAATCATGCAGTCGACATAGTGTTTGATGATGATAGGTTCAAAACCAATAATTCGGGTCAGCTCTTGATCAGTATTCCGAGCTCTAAGCAAATTATGAAATGTCCATAGTTGGTGGGTTTGCTCTTTATTTAATTTAATCTCACTACGTTTTAGTAGTTCGATCATGGAGTTCAGGGTAGGGGGTAGGCGCTTTTCAACAGGTTTTCTGTTGAAATGGGGCCTTTCTGATTTCGAGTGCCTAGCTCCTTGGCCTTTTTTAGATTTTGGGGGATAGCTTTTCATGAGTGTTCTGAGCTATAGAGAATCCGATATGCAATCGTCAAGTATATTGAGCCAAAATTTAAAAGTCCTGTACGAAGACACTCAAGTCATCGCGGTCGTTAAGCCCCACGGAGTGCTCAGTCAAGGGGACTCAACTGGGGATCCTTCCTTATTTGATGCTGTGAAAATGTGGCTCAAGGTGAAATATGACAAGCCTGGGAACGTTTATTTGGGGTTGGTACATCGCTTAGATAGGCCGACAGCAGGTATCATGGTTTTTGCAAAAACCAGTAAAGCTGCTAGTCGCTTGTCTGAGCAGATGCGAAATCATGGTCTAAAAAAACGATATAGGGCCTGGATCTCTAATCCGTTAAAACCTGAAAAGGGCACTTTAATACATTACCTTGATTTCAATGAGATTGAAAAAAAATCGAAAGCTTACGAAAAGCCCAAAGATGGGAGTCAAAAGGCTGTTTTAAATTACAGTACTCAAAAAATTGAAAAAAAATCGATTCTCGTAGGCCTAGAGCTTATTACCGGCAGAAAACATCAAATTAGAGCGCAGTTATCAGCTGTTGGAAGCCCCATTCTAGGAGACAAGAAATACGGCTCCTCTGAGGTCTTTAAAAAAGGGGCGATTGCATTGGAGTCCTGTTTTATTAGCTTTATTCATCCCACCAACAAAACACTGATCGAGTTAACAATCTCGGAAGAAGAGTCTGCCATTATTGGGGGATTCACTTAATGGGGCTTGCTTTTAGAAAACCCATCGAGAAAGCTCTTCAAAATCGATGGAATTCTCTCCGGCTGTTTCAAGAAGAAAAAACTGATTGTTATCGCCTTTTCAATGGAACTGGAGAGGGAATCCCAGGTTTTATTGTGGAACGATACGATTCTCTACTTATCTTTCAATTTCATGAAGGCAAATGTTCATTAAGTGAAGCTCAATCGAGAGATATCGCGCAGTTCTATGAAAAAGAACTTGGTATAAAAAGCGTTTATTTGAAGCGATTTATCAGTGACCGAAGCTCCTCTGCGGCAGATTCGAGTTATTTCTCTGAGGAGCCTTTTTGGGGATTGGAAAGCCCTCCGAAAATCACTTGTAGTGAGCGGGGGATGAAAATAGAGGTTCACCCCTACGAAGGATTTTCGACAGGGATATTTTTAGATCAAAGAAACAACAGGTGGTTTTTAAGAAGTGAATTTCAAAACAAGGAAGTTCTTAATTGTTTTTCGTATACCTGTGCTTTTAGCGTTGCGTGTGCAATGACCAATAATCAAGTGACCAGCATCGATCTTTCGAAAAAATATTTGGAATGGGGAAAAAATAATTTTGTGCTTAATGCACTAAAACCTGAAGAACACTTTTTTTACGCGGTGGATGTTTTTGAGCAGTTTAAAAAGGCTAAAAAAACTGGAAAGTCTTTTGATCTTATTATTCTAGATCCCCCTAGTTTTTCTAGAAACAATAAGGGTAAAGTTTTCTCGGTAAAAAAGGATATGGAAGCTTTGGTCAGTGAGAGTTTTGAACTGCTGAAACCAGGTGGAGCAATGTTTGTTTCCTCAAACTTAGCAACATGGTCATCAAGTCTTCTCAAAAATCTCGTAGAAAATGTCTTGAGACAAAGTAAATTGAAAGTGAAGTGGATAGATTTGCCACAAGCTCCATTGGACTTCAGTGGATCGGAGACCGTGTTGTCTCAATGTTGTTTCAAAAAAACAGATTAAAAATTGGCTTGAGATGAATCAATGATTAGTTCTTGAGTAGATTTGCCATCTTCAATTTGAGTCGTAGAGAAGTACCCTTCACCATCAAAAGAGTTTCGATATAGCTTTCCCGATATTTCAGCAAAGATCGTATATTCCCCAGGAGGCAGCTGAACTCTAAAGTCTCCATTTGAGTTTGAATCGAGGATTGCAAAGACTTTGTTTGTGATTTCCTGTGATAAAGCTAGTTCAGGGTTCCCGTTACTTTTTAGTTTACCCTTGAAGACATAGATCTTAGTTTTAAGAGGTTTTTTTTGGTTGTTGATATTCGATTCTTTTCTGGAGGGCTGAAAGTTCCCTACCCATTTTTCCACTCTGCCTGAAAGCGTAGAATCAATGACGGAAGGATTACGAATGGGTCGTCCTGGGAAATTTGTAATAGTTTTGGGGGAGCCCGTAGCGTTATTTATCGGTGGGGTATGCTGCCCTCCTACAATGGGTCTGCCCGCCTTTTCTTCGGCAGACTTGGGTGAACTGTGAATGGCATTAGGGGCTCGTCCTATATCCTGACGATTCTCTTGAATATGACTAGGATTTACACGACTTTGAGTTTCCCGAAACGGGCTCTCAGCGAAGCAATCATTCCAAGGTGTTACGAGCAGCAAGAGCTCTAAGAGACTGTATACCGAAAGAACATGTTTAAAGTCTGCCATACGATCCTCTTATTATCATCCTACACCATATTTGAGCTGCAAGCTTGAAACCAATAAAAAAGGGGACCGAAGTCCCCTTGAATACTTAAGTTATCCTAACTGAGAGCGTTCTACTTTGTTAAAGTTCGCCCTGTGGGTTGGGTTTTAGAACGATTTGAAGTTCTAATTACCAACAAACCATTTTTAGCACCTGGAACTGCTCCTTTGAGGAACAATAGGTTTTGTTCGGGTTTTATATCGATAATTTTCATGTTGTTGACCGTGCAACGAACATCCCCGGTGTGACCAGGCATTCCCTTGTTTTTAAGAACTTTTCCAGGAAAAGTGTTGCTACCGTTAGAACCACCATGACGAAAATATTTGTGGCCTCCGTGTGAAGCATCGCAACCGTGGAATCCCCACCGTTTAATAACCCCTTGGAAACCCTTACCTCGGGTAGTTCCGGTTACGTCGACGTGCTCTCCTTTTTCGAACATCGCAATTGAAAGCGTTTGTCCTGCTTTCACTTGAGTTAAGTCGTCAGTGTTTTCCATGCGAAGCTCTTTGGTCAACGCTCTGGCTTGAACACCCGCTTTTTTAAAGTGTCCTAGTTCTGCTTTTCCGACATTTTGAGGCTTTTTATCTCCAAATGCGACTTGAAGAGCTGAGTAGCCATCAGAGTCTTTTGTTTTAACCTGAGTAACAAAACAATTTGATGTATCGACTACAGTTACTGGGACGATATTTCCAGCTTCATCGAAAACTTGGGTCATTCCTACTTTTTTACCAACTATTCCTAATTTCATAACTTTCCCTTACTGATTCACCGGAAAACAACAAAGTCTACGGTAATTAAGTCCCTGTTTATAAATGCAAGTTATCTAGTTACGCAACTGTTTTATTCAAACTTGTGTCAAAGTTTGTCCCCCCCGGAAATATTGCAACACCGCGTTGCGCTTTTGTGGTACAAAGGGGACGTTGAGGTTTATGGGTAATAGGTTTTTAAAATTTATCCCTTGGCTGCTCTTCGTTTTATCGTTTCAATCTTTTGGCTATTTCAAGCCACAATTTCTTCAGAGGAATATTCCCAATGAATTACAGGGGTTTAAGTCTGATTTGGGCTCAAATTCAAGTTATTTATTAGAGTATTTTAAGACGAGTCAGTTGAGATTTAGAAGTAAAAGAGGTGGGGCCATAGATCTTCTTTTGGAGGGGGCCAAACCTTTTGCATTTAGTGGGATGCCTAAAGTTCCTCAATTATTTCGGATGTTTAAGATTGAGCAGGGAAAATCAGCGGAAGCTCATTTGGAAAATGTGGTTCTTGAGGAAACCTCTTTCTCAGTTCCAATCGCAAAAGCTCCCGAGGCCTATGTTTGGAGTTCGGCCAGAAGAAGGATGGGTTTTCGCAAAAGGGGCAATGAGCGGTACTTTCCGGGGAGATTGGTTCAAAGCTACCAAATCAATGGGAATCTTTGGGTAAGCCTCTTCCCAGTTCAAGTTGACCTTCATACGGGTAAAGTACTCAAAGTAGCTTCTGCCGAAATTAAAGTAGCCTATTCAGAGAAACCCGTTCAACTTTCGTTGGGAGAGATCTTCTCAAGCCCCGCTCTCATTGTGACTTCAAAAGAACTCCAAGCTGCAGCAGATTTGTTAAAAAACTATCATGAGGAAAAATTAGGAGTAAAAACTGAAGTTGTGACTGTCGAGGAGATTGATAAAACAGAATCCATGATTGCTGAGGAGAACCTGCCCGACGGTTATAAAGATCCTTCTGAAAGAGATAATTTTATAAAGCCCTATGATGCTAAAACAGGTAAAGGGTACAACTATGAGCTTGCTAAGAAAATATCCAACTATTTGCAGCGAAGAATCGGGGGCTCAAGTCCTCTTAAGTACGTGACTCTGCTCGGAGACTCGCAGGCCATACCACCCAGCTATTATTTTGCTTATAGTTCAATTCAGGGACGAAATTTTACTCCAACCGATGCTTGTTATGGAGCAGTCAAAGAGTGTTTGGATCCCAAAGTAGCTGTGGGACGACTTCCTCTGCAGAATGAGGAAGAGGTAAAAAACTATCTTCAAAAAGTAGAGGCGTGGAGATCTTTCTCAGAAAGTAGCCAAGAGGAACTAACCTTACTTGGAGGTAAGGCTTTCCCGAGTGCGGATGTTTATGTGGGTGAGTTGGGAACTTTAAACGCAATTCAGGACAGTCGATTGGATTGGAGCGGAGTTCGTAAGAATTTCAAAACATTTAAAAGCTATTCGAAAGAAAAGTTGATGGAAGTGGTCAAAGCGGAGTCTCCAACGCCCTTTGTTTACCATTTAGACCATGGCAATGGTAATCAGCTCTATGCAGAAAAAGAGTATGTGGCCTCAAAGGAAATATCTAACGATAAATTAATGCTGAATAATCGTCCCGCTCTCATGGTCTCAGTGAGTTGTTCTAACGCTGCATTTGATGAATTATTAGTGAACGAATCTATTTACAATGATTCTTCTCTTGGTGATTTATCAATAGGAACGGAGCTCATAAGGTCAAAAGCAGGGGTTCCTGCCTATTTGGGTGCCTCTAGACCCGCTGTAGGGATGCCTATCTATTCAATCGATGATTTCGGAAACTTAGAATTAACCGGAACTAACTATGGTCTACAAATTTTAGAATCCTTTTTTCAAAAGTATGGACTGATGCGAAAGGGGAGATTGGGGGATTTTTCTCTGAAAGCTTTACGAGCCTTTGTATTTGAAAATGGAAATGATTTGAAAATGGATCAAAATGCTTGGAGTTATTACACCACCACTTTGCTGGGAGACCCCGTAATCCCAATGCCAATCAGAGCTAAAAGTTCAGAAAACTATGAAATAGGAAAATCAGCTTTAAAGTTAGACCATACGACGGGTATTGGATTCCCTGTGCTGAGGTTGAAAGAGAACTCAATAGACACCATTCCACTTGAAGTCACTAGAACAGTAACCGCGAGCTTATTTAAGTTGCTTGAAGATGAATATGGAAATTACTCCGGGGAAGAAGAGGTTTTATCTAAAATGATTCCCCCCAGTGATACTGCTAATTTAGAAATTGATCCAACGAAAGACCTTCAAAGTGGAAACTACTTCTTGCGATTGGAGAACGCAAACGGTGTTCCAAGAGAACGTCAGGTTTACTTTAAAGTTGAATAAAACTTAAGAACCTGGTTTCACTACCCTGAGGAACCTTTCTAAAAATTCGGAGTCGGTCTCTTTCGCAGTTTCTTTTGACTCGATATCAAGCTCTTTCGTTATTTCGAAAAACTTCTCCTCGCTTTCAACGCCTTCTTTAATTTTTTCGATATAGCTATCGGGATATTTTTTTGCAAGCTTATCTACAAAGTGATTTAACCTAGCTTCAGCTTTCAGCTGGTCATTCAATTTGATTCTTTTCCAGTTGCTCAAGTAATGCAGGCGGCAGTACCCTGAAGTCTCGGCTTGATTGGAACACTTAGCCTGACCGCAGACTTTTGCTGCTGTTTTCTTTGGACTAGCACTGAGCTTTTTTACGGTTTTAACATCTTTTTTTCGGGCAGTTCTCATAAAGCCCCTCCTATTTTTACCCTAGCAGTAAATTGTGAAGGAATTATGAAGATGTGGTGGATGTGCCCAACAAATCTAAAATGAACCGGTCAAACCCTCTATTTCCTGCTTCCGATGATTTCGGGACCTGGAGCTCCAGTGTTTCTTGGGATAGTAAAAAGCTCAGTGCGAGTTTTGAATTGGAAGTCGTCTGTCGAGTTGTAACGAATGAGATAGGTGAGACGGACACTTAATTGATTGTTGACTAGAGTGGGGCACAATATGGCTCCAAATTCATTTCCCAAATTTCCAGTTGGAAAGTTGACAATGGGTTGTCCTTGGGAATTTCGGGGTATCGAGAGTGGAAAGAAGGCTCTACTTCCTCTCGTAGCTTTGGAAAAGATAACGGGAGCCGTCAAGTTGTTGCCCGGAGGACACGCTCCTGGACACAGATAGCTATTGATCTGTGCTGGAGATATACTAGGGGGAACTGGTGCACAAAAAACTTGTAGGACTTGGGTCCTGTCATTTGCGGGGAGCAATTGAAGAGTATTTGGATCTCTAATGTTCAGATTCAAAGTTAATGAAAGGGCTGAAGAGTTCGAGGCGGGAGTTAAAAGCGCTCCATCGGGTGCTATTTTAACCAAAGTCGCTCGCAACTGGGAAAAGAACTCCTGCATTTCCGCTAAAGCTCTGATTTCAAGATTGGTTCGCACCTTTCTCTTCTGATTCTGGCCCATGAAGGCCATTCCCGCCCAAATGATTGCACCCGTAATGGCTATTCCAATCGCCAACTCTAAAAGAGTTACTCCACGGTTATTTTTCTCACTGAATTTGGTCATCTTAGGTCCCTGATTGTGTTGCCTAATTTTGAGAAAGCGGGTTGGTTTTCCCGACCCCAGAAAAATTGATAGCTAAAATCAGCCCGAAAGTTATCGGGGTTTTGTTTAAACTCACCCCAATTGGCTTTTTTGATAATTGAATCGAGGTGGGAATCATTTTTGTTTTTGATTGTTACTTTCATTAGCCCAAAAGCCGATTCCACTCCAAAAAAAGTATGGATGGAGCGATTTCCATCGTTTGAGTTTGATGAGGTATCGGTGGAGAAACAGAAAATAAATTCTGCAGGGGATGAATCTGAAGAAGGTTGGTAGTTATTTTGAGCACAGGTTCCTCGAGCTCGAGACAAATCAATTTGGTTCTCTAGTTTAGACGCCGAGGCCGAATTAAAAAGGGTTAGTTTTCCAACTTGAGAGATAGAGATTTTTCCTTGGAGGGCTTGCTTGATTGCGTTTGACGTTAAGTAAAGGTTTTTGTCGCTAAACGCATACAAAATTCCGTCTTCGACAGAAGTTAGGCTTGATTTGAGCTGAACTCTGGATTTGAATTTAAGAGTCGAAAGGTAGCCTTGAGTCAACATGACAGCTGAGACAGCAAGAATTGTCACAGCAACAACTCCTCCGAGAATCGCATTTCCGTTGGACTCGTGTAGCTTGTGAATATGCAATTTTATCTGCACGCAGCCTCCTGAAATTTGGGAAGTTCAAGAATTAAAGTTCCTTTCGAGAATACTGAGGGCAGGGAATCTAAAGTTTGCATGTTTTGTTGAGTGAGATCGACTTCTGTGCGTGCGACTTTACCGGAAGCCTTGATGTCATCTAAATATTTTTTGAGTTTATCAAATGGGTCGTTGAATTGTGAAACTTTCGAAAAAGCAGCTAGCCCTCGCTCGTCTACGAGAAAGTATTGAAAAAATATTGTTCTCAAAACCTCATCGGCGCGTGAGGTTTGCGTTAAATGTTCAGTAAAAATTAAATTAACGTCTGTAACCTCTTTTTCTCTGCAAGTTGTGTCGTTTTTTTGGGCTGTGCAGAGAAAAAATCCATACTGGGATGGTTCTGGCTTTATAGGCACTTTAAAGATGTTTTCTGCTTTTCCTGAGCGGATAAAGTTTTCAGGAATATCCCATGAGATGCTTTTCTGCTGCCCCGAAAGGTCTTCAAAAGTTGCAAGTAATTTGTGGTCGGTAACTGCTCCAAGTTCTTGGATAATAGCATCTGCATCGCCCGGATTGCAGGAGGGTTTTAAACTTAAAATTACTTTCAAATGAGCCTCTGCTCCGATTACTTGAAGAGGCATTCGTTTCAAACCTATTGATTTTTCCGATTTGTCTCTTTGAACTAGCGCTTGAAAAGATAGTTTTGAGTTTTGATTCATGAGGCTTTTAGATTGTTGCAGATCTATGACTTCCGGCGCAGGTTCGTTTGTTTTAAACTTTTCGATTTCTTGTGGGTGTGTCTTTGAAAGGTTTTGGGCAACCCCAAAAAACAAAAGCACCAGAAGCACCGCCAATATGGACGTCGCTAGGATTTTTTTGTCTCGGTTCATGGCAAGCGAAGCTTATTCTTTTTCAACAGTTGCTGAGTAATTAGATCTCCAGTTGGAATCCCATTGGCTAAGACAAGATGACCCATGGGGTCGATAGTGTCTAGTTCGAAATTCCAAACATCCTCAGGATGTTCATATTTTAATTTTCTCACATTATTGACCCTGAGGCTAATTCCGCTTCCAACTATTTTAGCGCCCACTTTCAATTGATGGGCTTGAACCCAACCGAGAGCGGTCATGAAGGGATGGTCTTCGGTTACTATGACCTTTTTGTTTGAGAGAACGATCTCGTAGAGTGCTTTTTTCTCTGGTCCCTTCACGACGCTCTTAACTCTTACGGGAGCTTGATAATGTGGGTTCCATAACCAATCATTTTCAGCGATAGCAGAAACTAGGCGCTCTGTTCCATCTGCCATTTTAATTTTTGTAGAGCCCGCAAAACAACCTCCATGTCGCATTTTAGTGTTAATAACACGGCATTGGGGGTCTCGTTTGCCGACACCTAGAAACTCTAAAGTTTTTGAAGTGCCATTGCCCACGGGCTCTTGATTGAGTCTTACGACTTGATCGTCAGGTTTGAGCTCAGATATGACTGTGCCCGCTTTGATGCCCTTACCCCGTATCAACTGCCCCACTTTCAATTTTCTAAAAATCGCCTTGTCACTCGTAATTTTTAAATGATTCTTTTTTGGATTGAAATCTGCTTTAAAGGTTCCAGAGTCATTCGAGCCCACTTCAACCCAATAGGCTTTGCCGCCTTCGGGAGTTTTCCCTGTAACAGGATCGATATTAACGAGAAACATACAGAAATTCTTATTTTCGCAAGCTTCAAAAGAGTCCCAATTTCCTTTGTTTTTTCTATCCCTATTAAAACCCGCGCCCCCCAACAAATCATTGGTTCCATTAGCCTCGTTTCCAACAAACCATTTGCCATTGTTGCTTTTGTAGCGAGAGTGGCTTCTGCTGAAAATGAGGTCTCCGATTGCTTTTTCCACTCTGTCTTTTTCTGTCTTGTCTCGGTCGGAAAAAAGTTCGCCCCGGCCAAATTCTTTTCTGCGAAATGTTTTGTCGTTGTAGGGGCAGATGTTTCCTAATTCTCCGGCGATGGTTCTGCTTCCGCCTGGGCCCATTGCGATGACAACAAAAGTTTCGTTTGTGTTTGTTTTTCGCAAGTATTTTCCTTTGAAAACAGAGCTGTTTGCTAGGGACAAATCAGAAGTTTGTTCATGATAGGTTTCAGTAACTGAATGATACTCAGTGACCGTATTTAATTTGTATTGAGCGCAATGCCCCCCCCTTAAATACCTTAAGCAAGAGTTGGTTCGTACTGTCTTTTGTACTGGCACTTGCCTCTCGCGAGTTTTCGCAACGGTGATAGTAAGGGGGGAGCCGTCAATAGTAATGCTTCTGACAGGCCCACCTTGCAGAGTTGCGCAGTCAATTTCCACATCTGTCAGATTGCCTTTCGGAGTTGTGGGGTCATTCACAGAAACTGTGCAAAGAGGAGGAAGAGAAGCATTGATGGCTAGTGAAGTGGAGCAAGACTCAGTTGAGCCATCAAATCCTGTAACAGTCGCTTCGATGTTCCAAACTCGACTGTTTCCATTGTGGCCGGCCACAAATTGGGTGATGTCGTTTTTGTCGGAAGCAAGAAGATTGAGATTAAATCCATTCGATTTGAGCAGGGTAAGCCTTTCGAAATTATTGAGTCGCTGACGGTCAAATTGGTCAAAATCAAATGAAGTCTCTCTGTGGTTTGCCAGATTTAAAGTGACTGTGTCTGCGATTCCTTGTTCCACTTCTAAATTTAGCTTTATAGTTCTGTCAGAGTTTAGTTCTAGAGGTTGCTGAACTGATTTATCGATTGAGAGACGACATTTGGGAGTAGGAGGAATTTCAACAGGGATGATGGCTCCAACCGAATTGGTTTGAACAACGACTTTAGAAAACACTCTCGGGTTAGATTCATCAAAACCATATTTCACGAACTTGACAGGCTCTCCTCGCGTTGCTGTTAACGGGAATTCGAAACCCGGCCTAAACAAGGCCTCTTTTTGAGACTCTGTCAGAAGAGAAAGTTCGGGTACTCCTAAAAGACTTAATTGCAGATTATCCGTTTTTGAGAGTTCATTCTGATTTTGAATGGCGCCTAGAGAAGATTTGTCTGGCGATAGATTTATAAACTCGCAATCTTCATTGGATTTGATTTGAGACTTTGGCTCGGGAAAATCCAAAGAGATACATTCCCCACTGGAGTTCTTTTTTTTGGTGACCATGAATAGAGGAACCTTGGATGCGGGTAAGGCCCCGTCACCAGCTGAGATTATCGG
>DDPO01000164.1:0-1531 GCA_002342225.1 Bdellovibrionaceae bacterium UBA2466
GAAAAAGTGAGAAATGAAGGATATCAGAAGACCAAATGGCAAGGGGTAGGGGTACCTGTACAGCTTGACGGTAAAAAATATAAAAATGATTGAGGGCTATTTGGCTCTCAAGATGCATTCTTTCGGTTGGCTAGGAGGATTCAATATGAAAACGAAATTAAAAGTTCTGATGATGGGATTGATATTAAGTTCTGCAACTTTTGCAGATTATGGAGCTATTGCTTATTCCGACAGTACGGGCCAGTGGGGTAGTTCGTACGGTTTTTTCGATAGAAACACGGCGTTTCATGTAGCTCTAAGCCATTGCGGTGTTGCCGATTGCGAGATCAAAGTCTGGGCTCAGAATCAGTGTGCGGCTCTAGCAGTAGGTTCTTTTGGTATCTACGGATGGGGAGTTCATCCTTTTCTAAATCCAGCAAGAGATAGAGCACTTTCAGAGTGTTTCTTAAGGGCCGATGATTGCTATTTGGTTGCAGATATTTGTACGTAAGAATCTGCTGATACTAAAATGCGTACCGGATTCTAAATGTACCTACTACCGATATGGGTATAAGGCCAGAGCCCGTGATGTTAAGGCCAGTGCCCCCGATAGCATATGTCGTCGATGAACCGCCGGGCGAGGTTTCTTTAACAGTAGTTGTAGAGTTGTCGGTGGTTGGCGTTCCAGCAACATCATCAGTGTAGGGGGTTGTTTTGTTGTATACCGTGGTAGTTAAAGTATTAGCCCCGCCAAACCCTACAAAGATTCCTGATGAGAAACCGATTAAAAGGTTGGGAAGGTATGGAAAATTGTATTCGATATTGAACCGAGGGCCAAACCTCAACAGTGCACTTGTACGGTCCTCTATATTTGTCACCGACGATTCAGTAACTGTATAGGTTCCGGGATTATCTGTACTTGGTGTGTTTACAGTTTTCGTTCCTGCACTGTTGTAATTGACTCCAAAGCCCGGAGTGAAGCTCAATAAAAAATCGGTGCTAAGACCAAAGTGTTTATACTGGTAAAGTCGATATTTAAAAGCTCCACCGAACATAAAAGTTCTTGGTTGGTCTGCTCCTCCAAAAGTGGTTGTAACTGTTTTGGTTTTTGAAATGTCGTTTGTCGTTGTTGCGGTTTGTACAAAGGAGTTACCACTCGTCTTGCTGTGCCCTAGATAAACTTCATACCCAATTGTTTTATTTACCCAAGCACCGAAACTCACTGCCGGAGAACTTAAAACTGAAGGATTGGTGCCCGAACCGCCAAGTGGAAGGGTAGGGCCTTCATAACCTACTGAGTAAGGCAGCAAGTAAGGATTAAAGGGCGCATTGGGCTCTTCCGTTTTCGCAAGTTCTTCGGTTGAAGGATTTAATATTGGGTCCGGATCATTTAGGGAAGATATACGTCGTCGTGTCTGGACTGAGCGAACCGAGTCTTTATTTGACGGAACAATTTCAATTCCAAACGCTGACCTTATTGTGACCCATTGGTAGGTAAAGCATAGGACTGCTAAAATATAACGATTGCGAAAGTTCATTTTTTCCCCACACC
>DDPO01000164.1:1643-9728 GCA_002342225.1 Bdellovibrionaceae bacterium UBA2466
GCCATCGGTTTTCGTTTCCCAAACCCTTGAGTTGTAAGGATGTCTTCGGAAACACCTTTAGAGACTAGGTAGTTTTTGACCGAGTTGGCCCGAGCTAGAGAAAGTCGCAAGTTGAATTCTTCATTGGAAGTTGAATCGGTGTGGCCTGCAATCAGAAGTTTTTTGACTTCGTTTTGTTTGATCACTTGGGCGATTTCATCCAGTATTCCAAAACTCGAAGCAAGAAGTTCTGCTTTACCCACTTTGAAGTTGATGCGCTTTTTGATTACAAATTTTCGGTCGACTACATTGACATCTTTTGTCGTGAAATAGTGTTTCCGCTCGGTGGTGTGAAGTCCAAACGTGTAACTCACTTGACCGATGATTTGATAACCAGGAGAAAAAGGAACCCCCGAAGTGACCGATCTATTGACTCCGATATCCCCCCCTAGAAGCACAGCTAGGCTTTTATTGTTCAGAGGGGTCATTCTGGCTCCAAGACTCAGTTTGGAGGGAGACTTGCCAAAGCTCAAAGAGGAGTTGGTGTGAACTGTATGAATAAATTCCATGAAAGGAATAAAACTATAAATTTTGAATTCGGCTCCTAATCCAAACGTCAACGTGTGGTAGCGACTAAAATTAAAATAGGCCTCTGGATCTAAAGGGCCAGTCTTTGTCGTTCGAAGTTGTGGCGAGTGATAGAGAATATTTGCATGAACAAACAGGGGTAGATCTGTTGAGTGGAAAAAACTAAGAGTCGATGCTACACCTAATCCCCCACTGATCGTTGTTCCTGAGGGAGCTAGATCGTTGAAGTTCGAAGCGATTAAAAAGTTTCCGATAGGTGCCAAAGTAAGAGATGGGGTCACTTCAAAAGCGTACTGTGCTGAAAAGTTAAAATCTCCCAAAGATGAAATAAGCCTTTGAGGATTTCCAAATGTTGTAGATGAGTTTCGTCTTTGTGCTGAGAGAGTTAACTTGGGCGCTGGTGAATATCCCACAAAGAGACTCTCTGCGATAGAGTTAGCTCTTCTATTTCCGTATCCAAAATCTGGGGCGTCGGAGATTGAGTAAAACTCTCCGCCGATACCAAAAGCTAGAGCTCCCTCAGGTAAACTTTCAGCAGATCTTATTCGAAAGAGTCCCGCTTGACCCCAATTGGAGGGATAGATGAAGTCGGATCTTCTCAGGGTCTCGACTGTTGTGTTTTCGAGTTCTCCCTCCTCTGGAACTGAAACTTCAATGGGTTTTTCTTCGGGGCGGGCCTGTTTTTGAAGAGCATCTAAAGCTTCGGTTTGTTTTTTATCTACGACTTCAACTTTTTTGGTGGCTCTGTTTTTTTTCTTTGGGTTGGGTTTTTCGGCGCGAGAGCTGGCCGTAATGAGAGCAATCATGATCAAAATTGCATATTTTTTAGACACTTAAAATTTGCTCTTAGTTATTGGATTTATTTTTCATTTTATCATGGTTGTCTCATCGGTTCGCTTTGAAATTTGGGAAAGTTCGGCATAATTAAACGCGATGCATTATTTTGAGCTATAATCAAGTCATGAAAAATAAATTTTTAAAAGTAGGGGTGCTAGTTTTGTCGGTCTCCAGTGTCGTTACTGGTGGAGTGTGTATTTGGAAAATTAAAAAGTCGGTCGAATTGTTAAAACCGGCTTTGCCAGATGTCTACGCCATGACGAAACTTGAGAAAAAAAACGAACACGGAACAGCAGTAGCCAAAACCGAAGGACATGGCGGAGGTCATGGTGAAGCTCCGAAAGCGGAGAGTGGCCACGGTGGAGGTCATGGTGAAGCCCCTAAAGCTGAGAGTGGTCACGGCGGTGGTCATGATGCTAAAGAGGCAGACAGAGCTCCTGCTAGTCAAGCTGCCAAAGGAGTTCCGTTGTTTAGTGTGGATGAGCTTTTTGTAAATGTGAACTCTGAAAATGGTTCCCACATGATGGCTCTAAAGCTAGAGCTAGAGCTATTTGAAAGCGAAAGTAGGGAACTTATTAAATCAAGGCATTCCGGAGTAAGAGATCGAATCATCGAAATATCTCGAGGTTTTGATTATTCAAGACTCAATACATTGGGTGGGAAACTCTATTTTAAGGAAAGTATCGTCGGAACCCTAAATGAGTTCTTTGGGCAAGCGATTATCAAGAATGCCCACATTAGCTCACTCTATCTTCAATAATAGGTACTTATTGCCGTAGTGACGGGTCAGATAGTATGATTCGACATTATGTCTAGCAATATTCGAAGAACTAAAATTGTCGGCACTGTGGGACCCGCGGTCAGCACTAAAGAATGGCTTGAGAAGTTGATTCGAGCTGGTGTTGATGTCGTTCGACTCAATTTTTCACATGGAAATCACAACGAGTTCTCTCGAATTATTAGTGATTTAAGAGAACTTGAGACGAAATTTGGCCGTCCAGTCGGCATTATGGCAGACATACAGGGACCCAAATTAAGAATTGGAAAGTTGCAGAATGGGGAAATCGAGCTCAAAGACGGGTCTCAAGTTATCATCACTGCAGAGAATATTGTGGGCTCCATTGATCCCAAGACAAACATCGCTGTTATACCGACGAGTTATAAAGAATTTACTCGCGATGTTTCTCCCGGACATACCATATTGCTGGATGACGGCTTAATGACCCTAAAAGCTCTCGAGCGGACTTCGAAAGGTTTGCTGTGTTTAGTAGTAGATGGGGGAATTCTTAAGCAAAATAAAGGAATCAACGCGCCTGAGGCCTCCTTTTCAGCTAGAGCCATCACAGAAAAAGATTACGAAGATATTTTGTTTTGTGTTGATCGAGGGGTAGACTTTATTGCTCTCTCTTTTGTGAGAACAGCCCAAGAAGTTCGACACCTTAAAAATTTTATTTCTGAGCGCGGAAAAAAGATTTTAGTCATTTCTAAAATCGAAAAACGCGAGGCTTTGGAAAACCTTGACGAAATCATCGATGCTTCAGATGGTATTTTGGTGGCGAGGGGCGATCTTGCTGTTGAGGTAGGAAATGAGCGGGTTCCAGTATTGCAGAAAAAAATTGTTCGCCGGTGTAATCTTCGTGGAAAATCGGTCATCATTGCTACGCAAATGTTGATGTCTATGGTGGATAATCCCAGACCAACTCGTGCGGAAGCTTCAGATGTTGCTAATGGAATTGTGGATGAAACAGATGCGTTGATGCTTTCCAATGAGACAGCTGTGGGCAAATACCCAGTTGAATCTGTTCATATGATGAAAAGAATTATCGAGGAGATGGAAAGCGAACCTTATCCTCAGCCCATTCTTTACAACGAGTGGTTGCTACCACCTCAGGGGCAGTTGGCTGTTGCGTTACTGCAAAGTGCTGTGCGATTAGCCTCAATTGTGAAAGCTAAGTTGATGGTCGTTGTAACTCAATCGGGTCAATCAGCTCTATTGACATCGAAATGTCGACCGAGCAATCGGCTATTGGCTATCACAGGAAATCTTGAAACCTATCGTCAACTTTCCATGAAATGGGGGGTTGAGGGGCTTTATATGGAAGATATGGATAGTCTCATGAGTCAAACATCGATGTTTGAAGCGATAGGTCAAAGGCTCTTAGCCATGGGACTTTGTAATACTGGAGATAAAATAGTGATTACTGCGGGGCTTCCAAACGCTGCTCATGGCTCTACCAATACAATCAAGGTTCATCAGATTTAGACAGATGTTGAGTCATCTGTTGAGACGTTATTTAAACCCTAGTATAATTAGTATTAGGTCAGAGTTTTCCTATCTGAATCTGATTCGATTTCCTTTTTTAAATCACCTAAAAATAAAGTTTAATCTCATGCCGCGACAGTATCACCTATTTGTGCGTTTGCCTCTTTTGATCTCTATTGCTTTGCTCGTTTTAATGGGCACGTTCTCCAAACGGGGTCTTTTGGATTGGCGAAGAATGGTTCATCAAAACCAAAAACTTGAGCAAAAAATGTTATCTGTTCAGGAGCAAAAGTGGTTGTTGGAAAAGCAAATCGAACAATTTCAAAAAAGTTCCGAGGAACAAGAACGGGTCGTTCGCCAAGTTTTAGGGTATATTAAGCCAAATGAAAAGGTGATTGAGTTTCCTTAAACCATTGGCACTCCTATGAAGCATGAAAAGTTTGTGGTCTCAGCTCCCACTCGCTGTGACTTGGCTGGCGGCACTCTGGATCTCTGGCCGCTTTACTGTCTGTTCGGTTCAAGTCGTACCATCAACGTTGCAATCGATATTAGAGCAATTTGCGAGTTTGACTGCCAACCTAATACCCAACAAGTTGTTGAAATAGAAAATTCCCAAGGAGTGAATTTCTCATTCGTTCCAAATCAAAAGGGTCTTTTGCCCGATAAAGCTCCCAAAGAATTAAAGTTTCCAACGGCGATTGTGGGCCGCTTTTTTGCTCAACAACCTGTTGAAAAAGGTTTTAAACTCAAAATTAAAATTGAAACGCACGCACCAGTTGGAAGTGGTCTTGGGGGATCGTCGACTTTGTGTGTGGCTCTTCTTCGTGGGCTAAGTCATCTCAATGGAAAATATGAAGAAGCGGATTGGCGATGGAAAATGCTGAACTGGGTAAGAGACGCTGAAGCAGAGTATCTTAAAACACCTACAGGAACTCAAGATTATCTCGCGGCAATTTTTGGGAGTTTGAGTTGTTTCACTTATCGGATTGGTGAAATTAATCATGAAACTTATCGACCGAGCATCGTGGAGGAACTTAATTCTCGTTTGCTGGTGCTTTTTTCAGGAGAGATGCATCATAGCGGCCTAAGTAACTGGGAAGTTTTCAAGAAAGCGATGGAGGGGGATACTAATGTTCTTTCCGGACTAAAATCTTTACATGAAGTTGCAGAAACTCTTCATCAAGAGCTTTTACTTAAATCTGTTGATTGGAAGAAAATAGGATCTCTTTTAACTAAAGAATGGAATATCAGAAAAACAACGCTTGGAGTGAATACTCAGCGACTCGATCAAATTATCAAGTTTCTTGAAACTCAAAGTGTTTTTGGAGTTAAAGTTTGCGGAGCGGCCCAAGGAGGAAGTTTATTGGCTTTGGTCGATCCTCAAAGAAAGCAACAAATCTCTGAAGCCTGCTCGGCTCAAAGTATTCGCGTCTTACCTGCTCAAATTTCAAGTTTTGGTGTCCGAATTAATTAGTTGATTCTTAGTAGCCGCTTTGCCAGACTGCTTTCCATGGCAAATTATGATGTCGTAGTGCTCGGTTTGGGGGGGATGGGAAGCAGTGCCGTTTATCATCTGGCCAAAAAAGGACTCAAGGTTCTAGGGCTTGAGCAATTTACCGAAGCCCACTCGCTAGGAAGTTCCCACGGCAAAACTCGCCTGATTAGAAAAGCTTATTTCGAACATTCGGACTATGTACCTCTCTTGCATCAAAGCTATGATCTTTGGAGGGAGCTAGAAAGAGAGTCTGGAGAAACTTTACTCCATTTAACGGGCCTCACTATTTTTGGACCTTCAAATAGCCAAATTCTAACCGGTATCAGAAAATCAAGAGATCTATTCGGACTTGATGTTAGGGATGTCTCAGAGACGGCATCTCAAATTTGGAATCCTTCTTTTAATGTGCCTATTCATTTTTCGGGTCTCGAAGAGCCCGGCGCCGGGTTTTTAGAGGTCGAGAGATGTGTAAGGGCTCATTTGAAAGTGGCCCGACGGTTGGAGGCAGAGCTTAGGTTTGAAGAGCCCTGTCTATCTTGGGGAGCTAACCAAGATGGAATTTGGGTTCAGACAAAGAAAGAAAAGATATCAGCTGAGCGTTTGGTCATTACGGCGGGTCCTTGGACCTCACAATTATTAAGTGCTCTCAACCTTAAACTACAAGTTCATCGAGTGACTCAATTTTGGTTCAAAGGTAAAAACAGTTCCATTCTAAAAAAAGTAAATAGCTGTTTTGCGTTTGATATGCCCTATGGTTTTATTTATGGGTTTCCTACTTTTTCTAATTCAAAAGAACTCAAAGTAGCGATCCACAAGCCCGGTGACAAAATTTCTGATCCATCTGAAGTGAACCGGACTTTGTCTGAGCGAGACCATCTTGAAGTCAGCCAGTTTCTAAGAGAAGTTATGCCTGAAGTGGAGCCCACCCCAGTTGAGGGCTCTGTTTGTTTGTATACAATGACTCCGGATGAGCATTTCGTGATCGATCACCACCCCTCTTACGAGAGAGTTTCGTTAGCCGCTGGCTTCTCTGGGCATGGGTTTAAATTTGCCTCAGCAGTGGGTAAAATTTTGTCGGACTTGGTTGCTGAAGGTAAGTCATTGGAACTAAAGGACTTTTTAAGGGTTAGACCTGTGGTTTTGAATTCCTAAGCCTAACCAATTTTTAACAGTTTATAAATTGAAAATTAACCGTTCAAACATTACAAATAGGGCCACTTTTATCGTTTGGAGGTAGCTCATGTTTGGTGGTTTCATTCCTAAAGAGGGTCGGTTTTTTGACCTCTTCAAAAATCTATCGGCCCTGATCAGTGAAGGAGCCGTGGAGTTTAGAGAGTTGTTAGCGCATCTTGATGAAGCCGAAAAGAGAGTTCGTAATATCAAAGACATCGAGCACAAAGGTGATGAGATTACTCACACTACGATGGATCTTTTGCATCAAACCTTCATCACTCCTTTAGATCGAGAAGATATTCACGAGCTAACTAGCACTTTAGATGATGTTCTTGATTACATCGATGCTGCAGCTCAAAGAGTGTTACTTTACGAAATTAAACAGATGCCACATGAAGGACGCGAGCTTGCCGAAGTTTGTGTACAAGCCACTCAAAAAGTTCAAACAGCAGTAGGCCACCTAGAAAACCTGAAAGATCCGACAGCGATCAAGAAAATATGTGTTGAAATCAATCGGCTTGAAAACGAAGCGGACCATATCTTAAGAGCTGCAGTTGCGAAGTTATTCAGAGATGAAAATGATATGAAAACTTTGATCAAGCTCAAAGAGGTTTATGAAATCTTGGAAACGGTGACCGATCTCTGTGAAGATGTTGCTAATATCATTGACGGGATTGTCCTCGAATACGCTTAAGAGAAAGTGAGTCCTCTGTGGGAACTCTAGTGATTGTTACTATTGCTCTGGCCCTGATATTTGATTTTATCAATGGGTTTCATGATGCAGCTAACTCCATTGCGACAGTCGTATCAACACGAGTACTAAAACCGCAATGGGCAGTAGCTTGGGCCGCTTTTTTTAATTTTATCGCATTTGCGCTCTTTGATGTTCACGTTGCAAAAACGATTGGTAAAGGGGTCATCAACCCAGCCATCGTCGACCCTATGCTTATTTTCGCAGCACTTTTAGGAGCTATCATTTGGAATATTATCACTTGGTATTATGGCCTTCCATCGAGCTCTTCTCATGCTCTGATTGGTGGCTTGAGTGGAGCTGCAGTCGCAAAGGTAGGCGTGTCCGGAGTTATCGCTTCCGGTTTTATTAAAATTGGTTCCTCCATTGTCTTGTCCCCCATGTTTGGAATGTTGCTTGGATTTATTTTCATGGCTCTAGTTTCACGACTACTCTTTCACGCAGCTCCAAGAAAAGTCGATGGTTGGTTTAGAAAACTACAATTGGTATCGGCATCCCTCTATAGTATCGGTCATGGAGGAAACGACGCTCAAAAGACGATGGGAATTATCGCTGTACTTCTTTTCTCCGTTGGAAAACTTGGAACGGGTGACAAATTTGAAATTCCTTTGTGGATTGTTTTGAGTTGTCATGCAGCGATGGGGCTTGGGACTTTGTTCGGAGGCTGGAGAATTGTGGAGACCATGGGAATGAAGATCACAAAACTTCGACCGGTCGGTGGATTTTGTGCTGAAACAGCCGGAGCAATTACTCTCTTTTTAGCTACCGGTTTGGGAATACCTGTTTCAACGACCCACACTATTACTGGCTCGATTATCGGGGTTGGGGCAGTGAATAAGATATCGGCCGTGAGATGGGGAATTGCTGAGCGAATTATCTGGGCATGGATTTTAACCATTCCTGCATCGGGTTTTGTTGCAGCTATCACGTGGTGGGTCGGTGCTCACTTCACTAGATAATGATTGTTTTTTTCATTCACTGTTATTGAGAAGCGATATT
>DDPO01000164.1:9808-9986 GCA_002342225.1 Bdellovibrionaceae bacterium UBA2466
GCTTCAATCAGAAATGCTTTTTCTTTTTCCGAGAGTTGATGCGAAGTTTGAGACAGTGTACGGGTGATGAGCAGATTAAACTCTCCTGTTGTATGTACGATTTTTAATTCATCCAAAATTGTTTTTATTTTCTTTCCATCGATTCCCTGATTGAGATCAGCAAGTTCATCAAATTGTT
>DDPO01000164.1:10081-10317 GCA_002342225.1 Bdellovibrionaceae bacterium UBA2466
TTGGCTGCAAGTTCCAAGTTATGAAGAGCGTTCATAGTTAAGCTAGTGCTGAAAGTGGGACCCAACTGCTGAAAAGTCGCCACTCCGGGGTGAGTAATAATGCCGTGATTTGTTTCATAGGAAGCTCTCGCTGAATTTGTGAGGTTGTTGATGACATTGGAAAGTCTGGCTTTGTATTCAGGAGACAATAAATGCTGTTGGTCCGAGAGCTGTTTTGCCAATTTTCCGGCGCTTTG